>JAUWNT010000124.1 GCA_030612495.1 Candidatus Aminicenantota bacterium | reverse complement strand
AGAATAGATTGACAGATATTTTAAGAAATAGAGAAGTTCTTTACAATAAAGGAGCGGTAGCGAAGCATCCAAAAGGTAAGATAACAGCAGAGATAATAAGACAGGAGATTGAGAGGCAATTTAAGATAGGACAAGCTGATTTATTCAGGTATCGTATACGTTATTTTACAGATGTTTTGGTTTTAGGTTCAAAAGATTTTATAAAGTCATCATATGCTATGTTTGGAGGCACAGTAATATTAAAGAAGGATAGGCGGATACATAAGACAGGTTTAACGGGAGGGATTTTTTCAATAAGGCGGTTGAATTCGATATCGCCATAAAGAATTAGATTTAAACTTATTTAAATAAAGAGTGTTGTTATGTTATGTGGTGAGTGTATATATAATCAGAAATTTAATTTTTAAAAGGTCATATTCCTGATTTTTTTAGATAAAATTCATTTTATTTGTGATCAAAATTAGTAAATTAATAGGGAATTTTGTTGGGATTAATATTTTCAAGGATTTGAATGTAAGGTATAGAAATTGAATTGAAATAATCTGTTTAAAGTAAATAAATTACCTGTCCCCTTTTGCCTTGACAGGAGTATGTAAAAATGAGAAAATTTTTAATAAAAAGAGGATAAAAAAATGAAAGAAGATATAATTTCAGAAGATTTACTTAAAGTACTTGCTTGTCCTGTTTGCAAAACTGATGTTGAATTGATTGAGTATAAAGATGGAGAATATGGATTAAAGTGTTTAAATTGCAATAGAATATATCCTATTAAAGATGGAATTCCAGTTATGCTAATTGAAGAAGCTTTAATAGAAGTATGACAGGAGAAATCGATTCTATTATTGCAAAAAATTAGAAAATTCAGATATGGAGAATATTTTATTTATAAGGTTAAGATTACTTGGAGATATAATTTTTACAATTCCTTCTATTGTAATTTTTAAGAAACACTTTCATGAGAAAAAAATATTTTATGTTGTTGAAGAAAGATTTGAAGAGTTAGCAAAATTGATTCCAGGGATTTATAAAGTGATTGTTGTCCCTTATAAAATGAGGATTAAAGATTTGGTTAAATTCAGAAGAGATATAAGAAAAATCGGGTTTAAAACTGTAATTGATTTTCATTCGGGCCCAAAAAGCGCTTTACTGACTTTTATTAGCGGTGCGAAGTGTAGGGTAGGATATAGAACCCCGAATAGGAATTGGGCTTATAATCATTTAACTTCAAGAAAATTTGGTGATACTTATACACACTCAGTATATAATCAAGCAAAGCTTCTTGAGAATATAGGTATTAATATCGATAAAATACCTTTTTATCCTGAAATCAGGATTGATGATAAAGATATATCAAAAAGTGTAAAAGATATAATAAGAATTAATAATAAAATAGTGATACACATAGGATCTGGTAATAGGTTCAGAGATTGGGGTATGGAGAATTTTGAATCTCTCATAAAAAAATTAAAAAAGCATGATTTAAGTATTTTTTTAGTTGGAAATAGCGATGAAGAGAAGAAAAGAGGTGAGTATTTAAAAAAAAAGTATGGTTTGTATAATTTTACAGGAAATTTAGAGATAAAAGATCTGTTTTATTTAATAGAGCATTCTAATTTATACTTTGGAGCGGATTCAGGGCCCATTCATATTGCATCATTAACAAAAACTCCTATAGTTGCATTGTACGGCCCGAACATACCAGAAATCAGTGGACCATGGCGAGAAAAAGATGTTAAGATAATCCAAATAAATTTAAAATGCAGGCCATGTTCACAAAGAAGATGCATTTATGATAAAATAAGATGTATGCAAAATATAAAAGTGGAAGAGGTATATGAAGCAATTTATAAATATATTAAGTGATTTTTATTTTTATTTACTTTTGTGTTTTTTATTTTTTATAAATTTTTCTATTGCTGTATGCTATTTAATATTAAGTGTTCTTGCGATTGTTTTTATGCTATTTTGCATAAAAAATAAGAAATTTCCTGAATGCCCTGGATTTTTTAAGTACTTTCTCCTTTATATTTTATTTACTCTTATTTCAACCATATTTTCGTTAAACCCATTGGTTAGTATAAAAGATAATAAAGAATTGTTAATTTTTTTATTAATTCCAATGTTTATTCTAATAATAAATTCTAAAAAGAGATTAATTTATTCTATTTTTACTGTTTTAATTTCCTCTTTAATTTCTTCTCTATTGGGTGTTTATATTACACTAAAGCATTATATTACATTAAAGCAGGGACCCAGCCTTGATCACAGACTTAAAGCCCTTACATCTCACTGGATGACTTATTCTGGATTGTTAATGCTTGCATTTGTTTTCTTTTTTATATACTTTTTTTATGAAAAAATAAAAAGAAAAAAATTATTTATTTTTATATCATTGATATTTATACTGACATCTATTTTATTTTCTTTAACTCGTTGTGTATGGATAGGAATAATAGTATCTGTTTTAGCTTTTATTATTTACTATAAACCAAAAATTTTATACTTTGCAATCCCTGTTATTGTAGTTCTGGTTATAGTTTTACCAAAATCAATCCAGAACAGATTTTATTCAATTTTTGATATGAACAATGCAACCAATAAAGATAGGATTTTTATGTATGAAACTGGGTTTAATATTTTCAAAAAATATCCTTTATTTGGAATAGGAGCGAACAGTTTGAATAAGAATATTTATAAAGAAAATATGCCTGAAGAAGCAAAAAATATTAACCCGCATCTACATAATAATTTTTTGCAGGTTCTTATTGAGAGGGGAATAATAACATTAATAAGTTTAATTTTAGCCTTTGCTTCAATATTTATAAACTTAATTAAAAAAATAAAAAATAGTTTAAATCTGGAGAAAACAGTTTCAATTGCAGGGCTTTTTGTTTTTATAAGTTTTATGGTTGCTGGATTATTTGAATACAATTTTGGTGATTCTGAAATTAAATTTTTAATGTTCTATTTTTTATCTATTCCATTTTTGACTTTTAATTATAAAGGAAAATTCACAAGTAATATTATAGAGCATAAAGTAGAAAATGATGATTAAACTTAAAAGATTTGAAGAAATTTGCTCTAAATTTAATGAAAAGAGGATATTGATTTTTGGAGATATTATATTAGATAGATATATTTTTGGTAATGTAAGTAGAATATCTCCTGAAGCACCAGTTCCAGTAGTTAAAATCACAAAAGAAGAATACAGGCCTGGAGGTGCAGGAAATGTTGCTGCAAATATTGATAAACTTGGTGCTCAGGGTATACTTATGGGGGTTTGTGGTGATGATGGATATTATAGAGAGTTTATGAAATTAAAAGGTAATAATAATTTTGTAATAAACTCAGAGATTAATAAAACATTATTAAAAACCAGGATAATATCCCAGAGGCAACAGATAGTAAGAATTGATAGAGAGGAGAAATTTAATATAATACCCGGAATTGAAGAAGAATTTTTTAATAGAATAAAAAAACTAAAGATTGACGCTATTATTGTATCGGATTATGCAAAGGGAACATTAACAAAGCAAGTGATGGAGGCATTAAAACAAAGAGCAAAGATAAGTAATATTCCAATAATTGTTGACCCAAAACCACCAAATTTTGATCTCTATTATGATATAGACGGTATAACACCTAATTTAATAGAAGCAGAAAAAATAATAAATAAGAAAATAGGCAATAATAATGACTCTTTTAAAGCAGCCAGGATTATTCAAAGAAAATTTAAAACAAAATTTTCATTAATTACTCGTGGCGATATGGGGATCACTGCTGCAGAAAAGGGTAAGAAAGCATTTAATGTCCCTGCTTTCAGCCAGGAGGTTTTTGATGTTACTGGAGCAGGGGACACTGTTGCTTCTGTTCTAACGCTTTCATTGGTTGCTGGTGCAACTCTGAGAGAAGCTGTAAGTTTGGCAAATGCAGCAGCTTCTATTGTTATTGAAAAAATCGGGGCTTCACAAGTCACAGTAGAAGAAGTTCGAAATAGAATTAAATTAGATTTGAGAAGTAGAGGCATCCATAAGTAAGTAAGGGTTAAGAGCCTTTTTTATAATCAAGGTTTATTGACAGTTAGGGGATGAAATGTTAGAATTCATTATCTTTTTATATTAGTTATAAAGGATGAAATGAAAACATTGGAAGGAATAAATATAAGTAAATCTTTTAAGAATAGAGTTGTTGTTGACTCAATATCTATGAAAGTAAACCAGGGAGAAATAATTGGGCTTTTAGGACCAAATGGTGCTGGGAAAACAACTATCTTTTTAATGATGTTAGGGATTTACAGCCCTGATAAAGGTAAGATCTATCTTAATGGAAATAATATAACTAAGTTACCTATTTATATAAGAGCAAGAAGAGGTATAAGCTTTTTGCCTCAGGAACCATCAATATTTAAGGGTTTATCAGTATTAGAAAATATATTAGCAGTAATGGATATGTATTCAGATATAAAATCAATTAATATAAATGAAATATTATCTGAAATGGGTTTATATGAATTGAAGGGCAGAAAAGCTTATCTATTATCAGGTGGAGAAAGGAGAAGGTTAGAAATAGCTAGATCACTTATATTATCCCCGGATTTTTTATTGCTTGATGAACCTTTTGCTGGGATTGATCCTATACAAATAAAAGAGTTACAGATGATTATCAAATCCTTTAAGGAAAAGGGGCTGGGAATAATAATAACTGACCATAATGTTAGAGAAATACTAAAAATAACTGACAGGTCATATATTATCAGTAAAGGTGAGATTATATTTCAGGGAGATTCGGAAGAATTAATCTTAGATGAAAGAGTTAAAAACGAATATCTTGGAAAAGAATTCAGGTGGAATTAGATGCCTGTTAAACTGAACGTAAAACTATCTCATAAAATAACGATAAATTCACTTATAAGATCTTTTATTAGTTTTTTACCTTTAAATAGAGTTGAGTTTGTTGAAAGGTTACAAAATGAGGTTGAATCCAATCCAATGCTTGAAATTGAGAGTCCAGAACCTACTGAAATTAATAAAGATGAGAGTAATTGCAATGAAATTGAAAAAAAACTTGAAGGCCTTGATACATCCTATGTTAACAGTTTTGAAGAGAGAGTCTTTTTTAAAAGAGATAAAGATAAAATTGACAAGAATAGGGCCATTGAGCTTTTTGCCTCTTCAAGAGTAACATTAGCAGATCATTTACTTGAGCAAGCTGTATCTGAATTTAATGGAGTAGAGTTGGAATTGGCTAAGAACATAATATATAATCTTAACAGGGACGGATATATTAATATTGAAATAGAATCAATTGCTTCATTATTGAACACAAGCCCTGAAGAACTTGAAAGAATTAGGAATAAAATAATGAAATTTGACCCTACAGGGGTTGCATCGAAAAATCTAAGAGAATGTCTGTTAGCACAGGTGAAAGATATTCCTGAGAATGAAAAATTAAGAAGCTTAATATCAGATTGTCTTGAAGAATTATCAAAGTCAAAATATTATGATATAATGAAAAAACTCATGATTGATAAAAAGGAACTCTCAGAATTAATATTGCAGTTAAGGAGATTGAATCCAAGACCCGGTTCAAATTTTGAAGCTGAAGAGGTTGAGTATGCTGAAGTTGATCTGATGTTAATTAAAGAAGGGGATGAATATAAAATAAAGTATATTGAAGAAGGTATGCCAAGATTGATGTTATCAGAATATTACAACCAGATGTTGGATAAAAGAGTAGATAAAAAAACAAAATCTTTTTTACGAGAAAGATATAGAGATGCTAAACTCTTTATAAAAGGCATGTCCTTGAGAAAGTCATTAATTGTAGAAATTGCAGAGCATCTTGTTGATTATCAAAAGGATTTTTTAGATTTTGGAACTAAATGGAAAAAACCATTAACAATGAAGGATGTAGCAAAAGAATTAAACTATAGTGAATCCACAATTTCAAGGGCAGTAAATAATAAATATATTGCATCTAAAAATGGGATTATTAGTGTTAAAGACTTTTTTTCTTATGGTATAAAAGGAGAATTTGGTTTTAAACACTCTGTAGAGATAATTAAAGACAGGATAAAGAATATTATTCGGCAGGAACCTAAAA
>JAUWNT010000083.1 GCA_030612495.1 Candidatus Aminicenantota bacterium | reverse complement strand
TGAAAACCTTTTCTGCTTTTGGTATTTATGGAACCTCTGTCATTACTGCTATTACTGCTCAGAATCTTGATGGAGTTTATGCTATTCAAGGAGTAGAACCAGATGTAGTGGAAAAGCAACTGAAAGCTGTTCTTGAAGGATTCCCTGTAAAAGGTATTAAAACTGGTATGCTCTATTCGAGGGAAATTATTGAAATTATTGCAGATATTCTTTGTAATTATAAAGAGATTCCATTGATAATTGATCCTGTCTTTGCTTCTACATCCGGAATGAAACTGATAGAGGATGATGCTATTGAATATTTGAAAAACAGGTTATTTCCTCTTGCTAATTTGGTTACTCCCAATATGCCAGAGGCTGAGATTCTTTTGGGAGAAAACCTTAATAATGTTCATGATTTAGAAAAAGCTGCAGAAAAATTATTTAATATATATAAAGTCCCTTTTTTAATAAAAGGAGGACATCTTGAGAATTCTGCTATTGATGTTTTATACGATAATGAAGGTATAAAAAAATTCTCATCTGAATTAGTAAAAAAGGTTAACAACCATGGATCAGGATGTACATTTTCTTCTGCAATTACTTCTAATATAGTAAAAGGATATAATTTAAGACAGGCAATATCAAAAGCAAAAGAATATATTTATTGTAGTCTCAAATATTTTCATAATATTTCTGAATTTAATAATGTGATCAACCATTTCTGGAAAATCGATAAAAATAAATAAAGATTTTTTTACATTAAAATAAGTTAGAAACACAAGAATGCCTTGATTTTAATTGTCTTATATGATAAATAACTTACATGCTCGACTTAGATGTATCATTGTTTTTTATTAGTTTATTGATTTGGGTTTTAATGATTATATTGGATAAAATTTATTACAAACCTGTTGGAAAAATACTAGGGCAAAGAGAAAATAAGATCGAGAAAGACTCAGCTTTAATTGAATCTATGATTGCAGATGTAGAAAATAAAACTAAGAATATTGATGATGTTTTAAAAAAAGCCAGAACAGATTCAATGAAATTAAGAGAAAATTTGATAAGAAAAAATGAGGAGAAAATAGAAAGATTGATTTCAGAAGAAAATGAAAATTTAAAGAGAAGATTTGAGGAGAGTATGAAAAAATTAGATGAGGAGATTGCTTCTGCTGAAGAGAAACTTGGAAAAGAGGTTGAAGAATTTAGTAATGAAATTAAAGAAAAATTTCTATGATTTCAAAAAGCAAGGTATCAATTATCATATTTCTTTTAATAACAGTGGCTCTTTTTGCTTCAGTAGAAGAAGAACAAGCTCATCATTTTGATTGGTCCGGTTTTCTTGGATCTGTTATAAATGCAGTTATTCTTTTTGGAGGGTTAATATATTTATTGAGAAAACCGATTGGAGAGTTATTATACAAGAGAACTTTAGAAGTTAAAACAGATATAATTAATAGAGATAAGAATCTGGAAAATACATCTAATCAACTTAAAGAATTGCAAAATAGGATTGATAAAATTGAAAGAGAGGTTCAGCAAATACAAGATATTGCCAGAGGAAAAGCTGAAGATGAGGCAAAGAGAATTGAGGAACTTGGGAAAAATGAGTGTGAAAAAATAAAACTCTTAACTGAAAAGGAGATTGATGTTAAGATAGAGTCTTCAATCAGGAGGCTGAAATCAAAGATCGCTGATTTGACAGTTGAGCATTTTAAAAAAGATATTACTTCAGAACTTAATGATAAATTACATGATAAGATAATAGAAAAGAATATTGAGATAAGTGGAGAAATAATTGAGAGAGAATAGTTTAGCAAAAAGATACGCAAAAGGGTTAATTAAAACAATACAAAATGAGAAGGAGTATATTGTAGTAAAAAAAGAATTGGAAAGGTTTTTAAAAATTTTGAATGACAATTCTGAATTAAAAGCTGGTTTGGAAACTTTACTATTCACTAAAAAACAAAAAGCATATATAATAAACTTAATAAATAAAAAGGTAAAGTTTCATGAAAAAACCTTTAATTTTCTTATGGTTTTAACGGAAAAAAATAGAATGATTTTTCTTGATGTTATTATTAAATTATTGGAAGAATTATGGTTTGAAAGAAATGGTGTTGAAAAGCTCAAAGTTCTATCAGCAGTAAAATTAAGTAAAAAGTTAGAACAAAAGTTAATAAAAAATCTTGAAAAATCTTTTAATAAAAAGATTGTTTTAGAAAAAGAGATTGACAAATCTTTAATTGCAGGTATAAAAATCCAGAAAGGTTCAATTTTTTACGATTTTTCAATTGAAGGTAATTTAAGTAAATTAAAGGATTCATTATTAGAGGAGAATTAAGTGTATATTAAAGTTGATGAAATAAGTGAATTAATTAAACAAAAGATTGAGGGCTTTAAATTAGATTTTAATAAGGAAGAGACTGGAATTGTAATTTCAATTGGTGATGGTATTGCACAGATTTATGGGTTGGAAAATGTAATGTATAATGAATTAATTGAATTTCCTCATGATATATTTGGGATAGCTCTTAATCTTGAAGAGGATAATGTTGGAGCAGTTATATTTGGTGAAGGTTTCAAAATAAATGAGGGAGATATTGTAAAAAGAACTGGCAGGGTAATTTCTGTTCCTGTAGGAGAGGCACTTGTTGGCAGGATTGTAAACCCTATTGGGAAACCTCTTGATGATAAAGGTCCTATTGAAACAAAAACATATATGCCTATTGAATCTATTGCTCCGGGTGTAATGGATAGAATGCCAGTTAAAGAACCTCTTCAGACAGGTATAAAGGCAATAGATGCAATGATTCCAATTGGAAGGGGTCAGAGAGAATTAATAATTGGTGATCGTCAGACTGGGAAAACTGCAATTGCGATTGATACAATAATAAATCAAAAAAAAGATGTGATTTGTGTATATGTTGCTATTGGCCAAAAACAATCAACTATTGCACGGGTTGTAAAAACTTTAGAAGATGCTGGAGCTATGGATTACTCTATTGTAGTTGTTGCAAGTGCATCAGAACCTGCTGCAATGCAGTATATTGCTCCTTATGCTGGATGCGCAATGGGTGAATATTTTATGAAAAAAGGTAAACATTCATTATTGGTATATGATGACCTATCCAAACATGCTGTTGCATACAGAGAGATATCTCTGTTATTAAGGCGTCCTCCAGGAAGAGAGGCATATCCAGGAGATGTTTTTTATCTACATTCACGATTACTTGAAAGAGCTTCAAAATTAAATGAAGATAAAGGTGGAGGATCTTTAACTGCTTTACCAATTATTGAAACACAGGCATCTGATGTTTCTGCATATATTCCGACAAATGTAATCTCAATCACTGATGGACAGATATATTTGGTACCAGAACTCTTTAATACTGGTCAGAGGCCTGCGATTGATGTTGGTATCTCTGTATCAAGAGTTGGAGGAAATGCTCAGATAAAGGCAATGAAACAGATAGCTGGATCATTAAAACTTGAACTTGCTCAATTTAGAGAATTAGCTGCATTTATTCAATTTGGTGCAGATCTTGATAAGGCAACTGTTGCGCAAATTGAGAGGGGGAAAAGGTTGTCTGCCCTTCTTATACAGGATCAGGGTGTGCCTATGCCTGTTGAAAAACAGATTCTCATTATATTTGCAGGGACTAAGGGCTTTATTGATGAATTCCCTGTTGATTCTATAGGAAAGTATGAAGAAAAAATGTTAGAATTTGCTAATAAGAATTTCCCTGATATTTTAAGAGAAATAAGGTCAAAAAAGGTCATAGATTCTGAATTAGAGCAAAGTATTGTAGGTATGTTAAAGGAATTTGCTGAAGAATTCAGAGGTTTTTTGAAAGATAATGGCTGAAAATTTAATTGATTTAAAGAGGAGGATTAATTCTGTAAAAAACACACAGAAGATTACTCGTGCAATGAAAACCGTAGCTGCTGCAAAATTGAGAAAAAATGTAAAAAAATTAAACAGAACAGAAGGTTTTATGAGAAAAATCGAGTATCTTTTGAATAGAGTCGGAAAAAAATTGGATTATAAGGATTTTCCTCTTTTTAAGGAAAAAGAAGAGGGGAAAGTAGTCATAGTTGCTCTCTCTTCTGATAAGGGATTATGTGGGGCTTTTAATTCACATACAATAAAAGAGGTTGAAGACTATTATAAGCATCTTGAAGAGGAAAAAGAGGAAGTGCTATTTATAACTTCAGGGAATAAGATTTATAGAAATTTAAATAAAAAGGGTTTTATAATAGAAAAAGATTATAAGTCAATTATGTCTGATTTAAAATTTTCTGATTCCGTTCAATTATCTGAATATTTGCAGGAAATCTATTTAAATAGAGATATTAAACGGGTTGAATTTGTTTATACTGAATTTATTTCATCATCAAAGCAAGAGACAACTGTTAAACAGATACTTCCTTTAAAAATAGAAAATAGAGAAGATGAAATGGAGGAACTAGAGATTAAATATATATTCGAGCCTTCTTCGCAGGAAATATTTGAATATATTTTACCAAAATATGTGAATTCTTTAGTTTACCGTATTTTACTTGGCTCTATTGCATCTGAACATGCTGCAAGAATGATTGCAATGGACATTGCTACCAGAAATGCAAATGATATGATAAAGAGCCTTACTCTTACAATGAATAAATTGAGACAGGCTTCAATTACAAAAGAGTTGCTCGAGATAATCACTGCAACTGAAGCTTTGAAAAGATAGGAGGAAAGATGAGCAAGGAGAAGAAAAAATATAAGAATGAAGGGAAAGTTATTGAAGTAATAGGACCTGTTGTTGATATTGAATATGAAAATGGAAAATTGCCTGGAATTTATAATGCTATTGAAGTTGTTTCAGATGGATTTGATGTTGCAAAGCCAATTAAGATAATAACAGAAGTTCAGTATCATCTTGGGGAAAATAGGGTTAGATCAATATCAATGCATCCTACAGATGGTCTTGTGAGAGGAATGAAAGCATATGATACAGGTGGGCCAATATCTGTTCCAGTCGGAAGGGAAGTACTTGGTAGGGTATTGAATGTGACTGGTGATCCAGTTGATGGAAAGGGCCCTGTTAAGGCAAAAAAGAGATATCCCATACATAGGCCTGCGCCTTCACTTGAAGAGCAGGATACAACTCTTGAGTTGTTTGAAACAGGGATAAAGGTAATAGACCTTTTGGAGCCGTACTTGAAAGGTGGAAAGATTGGTTTGTTTGGAGGTGCTGGAGTTGGTAAAACAGTTTTGATTATGGAGATGATCAATAATGTTGCTAAAAAACATGGAGGATTAACAGTTTTTTCAGGTGTAGGTGAGAGGACAAGAGAAGGTAATGATCTTATTTTAGAAATGATTCAGTCGGGTGTTATTGATAAAACTGCATTGATCTTTGGTCAGATGACAGAGCCACCTGGTGCCAGGTTAAGAGTTGCTCTTACAGGTCTAACAGTAGCTGAATACTTTCGTGATGAGGAACACTTAGATACATTATTGTTTATTGATAATATATTTAGATTTACACAGGCTGGATCTGAAGTATCAGCAACTCTTGGAAGAATGCCATCTGCTGTTGGCTATCAGCCAAATCTTGCAACTGAAATGGGAGAAATGCAGGAAAGGATTACTTCTACAAAGAAGGGATCCATAACCTCTGTTCAGGCTATATATGTTCCTGCTGATGATTACACTGACCCTGCACCTGCTACTGCTTTTACACACCTTGATGCAACAACGAATCTTTCAAGACAATTAACAGAAATAGGTATTTACCCGGCTGTTGATCCTCTTTCATCATATTCGAGAATTCTTGATGCAAAGGTAATAGGAACCGAACATTATGAAGTAGCAAAAGCAATTAAGGAGATATTACAGAGATATAAAAATCTTCAGGATATTATTGCGATTCTTGGTATGGAAGAGTTATCGGATGAGGACAAAATTATAGTAAACAGGGCGAGAAAAATCCAGAAATTTTTATCACAACCTTTCTTTGTTGCAGAAGAGTTTACAAATATGAAGGGTAAGTATGTTGAGTTGAAAGATACAATAAAAAGTTTTAAGGAGATTTCGGAAGGTAAGTATGATGACCTGCCAGAGCAGGCTTTTTATATGTGTGGAAGTATTGAAGATGTAATACAAAATGCAAAGAGAATGGGGTATTAATGTCAGAAAAAATGATATTGGAAATTGTCTCATCTACAGGTGAAACAGAAAAAGCAAGAATAAAGGATTTATATATGCCTGCTTATTTGGGACGAGCAGGAATTCTTCATGATCATCTTCCCTACATTTCAATTTTAAAATTTGGTGATATTTCTTATACTGATCTTAATAATAAAAAACATTATCTATTTATTTATGATGGCATAATAGAGGTTATAGACAATAAAATTACACTTATTTCAGATTCAATTGAGAAGGGTGAAGATTTTGATAGGAAAGAGGTCGAATTAAAATTGAAAGAAGTTGAACGACGGATACAGTCTTCATTAAAGGGTGAGATTACTCCTGAAGAATTAGATGAAGCACTTGAAGAAAAGAAGAAATTAAAGATTAAGCTAAATATATGTAAGAAGAGTAAAAATCATTAATTCTTTCTCTAATTTTTTCATTCTTTTTTATAAAGTTTGAAAATTTTCTTTTACAACAGATGATTGTTCACTTTCATTTCCATTAGTGTCAACTGAAGTTATTGAATATATATATAATTTCCCCTCTTTAATTTTTGTGTCTTTAAAAGAGTTTTTTGTAATTTTATCGGCAATTAGCTTGAATTCATCATCTGATGTAGATTTTCTGTATATGCGATAATAAGAGAGGTCTTTATCTTTAACTTTTCCCCAAGTTAAAAATACTTGACCTTTTGTCATAAAACTTACTACATTTGATGGAATTTCCGGGGGAAAGATATCTTTGATTTTAGTTGAAATAATATTTGAAGGAGCGCTTTGAATATTATTTGAAACTATTGTTGATACATAGTAAAAATAATTTCCATCTACTCCTGTATCTATATCTTCATAATATTCATACAAAATTTTTTCTTTATTTATTTTTTCAAAATAATTTTTGTTTAAAGATTTATTAAGAGCTTCTATTTTCCTGTAAATATCATAACCTGAAATGTTTTCTACTTTTTTATTTAATTGGTTAAGTTTAGGTTTGCTCCATTTTAGTTTTATTATCTTTCTTTCTTTAATTAATTTCAGATCAGATATTGGCAGTACAGGTATTTTTGTTGTTATTGATTCAGTGTTACTTAACATAGATTTTTTTTCCCCATAGGAATATCTAATTGCAAAGTAATGCTTCTTATTAGCCAGGTTTTTTATTTTAAAAGGAGTATTGATTAAGAATGAATTCTCTTTTTTTTGTAAATTTTTCATATTTATTTTTATTAATAGTTTTGATTTCTTTCTAAATTTTTCAGAGGGAATCTCTTTATCTGAATAGTATATATAAATTTTATTTACTCTACTTAAATCAACTTTAGTTTTTTTATCTGAAAGGTATTCAGGAAACTCAAATCCAATTTTAATATTTCCCCCGATCTGATTTATCTTAGAAATATTAATTTGCATGGGTAATTTTTTTGGTTCTAATTTTAAAGGACCTTTTTTACCACAATTTATTATAGATAAGATTAGAAAAAAGAATGCTAGTATTTTTAGTTTTTTAAAACCGCATAATAAATAACAATTATTTTTCATATTTAGATTAAAGTATATATCTGCTTAAATCAGTATCTTGAGCAATGTCTTTTACCTCTTTTATAACATATTCTTTATCAATTTTCACTTTTCCATTTTTTATATCAGAGGCTTCAAATGAAATATCTTCTATAACCTTTTCCATAATTGTATAAAGTCTTCTAGCTCCAATATTTTCAGATCTTGAGTTTAAATCCTCAGCAATCATTGCAATTTCTTTTATGGAATCTTCTGTAAAAATGATTTCAAGTCCTTCTGTGCCTAAAAGTTCTTTATATTGTTTTACTAATGCATTTTTTGGCTCGGTTAGAATTTTTATAAAGTCTTTATGATTTAATGAGTCGAGTTCAACCCTTATTGGAAATCTGCCCTGTAGTTCTGGAATTAAATCAGCTGGTTTTGATACATGAAAAGCCCCGGCTCCAATAAATAAAATATAATCTGTTTTTACTATTCCATATTTTGTATTTACAGTGGTGCCTTCTATAATGGGAAGTAGATCTCTTTGAACTCCTTCTCGTGAAACCATGGGCCCCTGTGTGCTTTCTCTACCTGCAATTTTGTCAATTTCATCAAGAAATACAATACCCATTTGTTCTGTTCTTGTAATAGCTGTTTTGGATATTTGGTCCATATCAAGAAGCCTATTTTGTTCATCTTTAATTAAATATTCAGTTGCTTCTTCAACTGTTATTTTTCTTTTTTTTGCTTTTCCGCCTCCAAACATATTTGGCATCATTTCTCCAATGGTTATTCCGATTTCTTCAACCCCAGATGATGAGAATATTTCAAATGGAGTTGTGTGTTTGGATCTTACTTCAATTTCAATTAATCTATCATTTAATTTACCTTCTTTTAAAAGTTTTCTAAGCTTTTCTTTTGTTTCAAAAAAACTATTATTCTCGATATTGAGTTCGGCTGCTGGGCCTTTTACCTTTTTTGGTGGAGGAAGAAGGATTGATAGTATCTTTTCTTCTACATTTCTTTTTGCTTTTTCTTTATTAATTTTCATTTGTTCTGATTTGACCAGCTCTACAGAAATTCTAACCAAGTCTCTTACTATAGACTCAACGTCTCTTCCAACGTAACCAACCTCAGTAAATTTTGAGGCTTCCACTTTTACAAAAGGGGAAGCTGTTAATTTAGCCAGTCTTCTGGCTATTTCAGTCTTACCAACTCCAGTTGGCCCTATCATTAATATGTTTTTGGGGATAATATCTTCTGCTATTTCTTTTGGAAGTTGCTGCCTTCTATATCTATTTCTTAAAGCTATTGCAACTGATTTTTTTGCCTTATTCTGTCCAATAATATATTTGTCAAGCTCTCTTATAATCTCTTTTGGCGTAAGATCATCTTTTGTTTTATGTAAGATTTTTTCCATTTAAAGAACCTCGATTGTAAATTTTTTGTTTGTATATATACAGATATCAGAAGCAATATTAAGTGATTCCTCTATTATTTCTTTTGCATCTAAATTTGAATGTCTCTTTAATGCAAGAGCTGCTGCTTGAGCATAAGGTCCTCCTGAACCTATTGCAAGGATATCTTCATCCGGCTCAATCACATCACCTGAACCTGATAAAATATATAATTTCTCCTTATTTGCAACAATAAGCATTGCTTCAAGCCTTCTCAAAACTTTATCTGTTCTCCATTCTTTTGAGAGTTCAATAGCAGCCCTGGATATATTACCATTGTATTCATCAAGTTTAACTTCGAATCTCTGAAATAAAGCAAAAGCATCTGAAGTTGAACCTGCAAATCCAGCAAGAATTCTATCGTGATATAATCTTCTTACTTTTTTTGCATTGTGTTTAAAAACAGTATTTTGAAGAGATACCTGGCCATCTGCTCCAATTACTACTTTACCTTTGTATTTGATACATAAGAC
>JAUWNT010000042.1 GCA_030612495.1 Candidatus Aminicenantota bacterium | reverse complement strand
TATAATAACAATCCGTGAAAGACAGATTGTATTCCAAACTTTATAATTTCCTATTCCTATCGATGCTAAAGCCATTAAGAGAAAAAGGGAGATAATAGCATAATAATTCCAACGTAATTGTGGAGTTTTACCATCATGTTGGGTATCACGTAGCCAGTTTTCCCATGTTAGTGCCTTTGGTCTGTCTTTAAATTCCTTATTAATTTTCTCTTCCAGTTTCACAAGGAATATACCAGCACGCATCATCCTTGCAACTTCCCCCATCCAGATAGTAAGAACTAAGTAAACAGTAATAGGAGTAAAAAGTAGAAAGATCACTTCTGCTAAAGGTGAAGTTTTCCATAGATTAAAACCTGTGGCGCTTATTACAGCTATGGCAGCTGTGCCGAAACGTAAAATTGATTGTTGAGTTTTCATTGATGCTAAACTTTCGCTTCGAAGTGTTTTGTATTCTTCTATAACTACAGACAACCAGTTCATATTATAGACCTCCTCTTTTTATAAAATAATTTTATATAATTATTTATTATCATTTATAATCTAATGATAATCCAACTCCGACTTCTCTTAAGTTGCCGACTTTAGATAAGGCAATTTTTGAATTCAAATCAACACAATGACAAGCATGTAATTCCTTAGATTTTAGTTTTTGAAAATATGCCAATGTACCATTTAATTGTTTATCTGATGGCTTTAAAAGGTGAAATCCACCAATAACATCAACAACTTTGTCTTCTTTACAGACCTTCTTAGCATACTCAATGATATTGCAAATTCCTGAATGTGAACAGCCTGTAATTATTACAAGTCCGCTTGATGATTTATAGGCTAATGCTGAATCATCTAAAAGATAATCATCCTCAATCTTATCATTATGGACTTTTCCCAAAGGTTCTTTATTTTCAAAATCATTCGATCTTTCTATTTCTCCAAGAAATACTAACTTTTTTGTTAGCCAAAAAGGGTTCTTTGACAATTTCAAACTAAAGTGTTTTGATAATTTTTCTTTCGAAATTATACTCCCTATTTCATTTATATCAGCCATGGACTTTGTGTTAAATACTAATGGATGTGCTACGAGAACAGGATTTCGACATTTCAGTTTCTCAATATGAGCTTCTGTATATAGCTTTATCAAAGGAACAAGTCCCCACGTATGATCAAAGTGACCATGAGACAGAACTACAAAATCTGTATTTAATAGTTTTATATTCATTTTGTTCGCATTCTGAATAAATGCATCGGAATAACCAACATCAAACAATACTTGAATATTGCTATCCTGGATTAGATATGACACACCAGGTTCTCCAAGAAAATACCTGTCTATCAAAGTATTGTTATCTATAAGTACTGTTAATTTCATATAATGTTCTGCATATATGAGAAGTACGAGCAAATCAACAAAGCAAATGGGCCTGTATATGCAAAATTAACGCTTGCTTCACTCATCTTTTCTACATTCACCTTTTGTATCTGAAATTAATTTCTTAAATATCTCAATTCCCTTTTCTTTTGTTTTAAACTTTCCGTCAAGTTGAAGCTCATATAATTCTTTTAGATATCTTCCCATTTCTTTCCCGGGAGATATTCCTAAACTTAAAAGATCCCTTCCCATAACAATAGGTTTTATTGTATCCTTATTTATATTATATTCCTCTTTTTTATTCAGAATCCATTGTGAAATCTCATCAACACCTTTAAAACTTAAAGGTTCAATCTCACGTGATTGACGATCAGCAAAATCAAGCAAAATAAGTAAAAAATCATACCCTTCAAGATCCCGTACTAATCTTGAAATAGCTTTAAATCCTATATTTTCCCTATTCCTGTAAAGTTCGAAAATCCTATGGTGACTTTTTATTAAATTTAATATAACTCTCTTCAATGGAAAATTTTTCCAGGTTTCAATCTTCAAATTACATAAAAACTTATCTGCGATTTTCACACCCTGTGTATCATGAAATAGAGAGGTTACTGCCATTCTGCCTCTTTTAAATTCCCATTTTGTTGTGTGAGCTTTTCCTATATCATGAAGAAGAGCAGCTAAAAGCAGAGCGAGTGTACTTTCTTCATCCAGATCGAATTTGCGTGATAATTCCTTTGAAATATCAATTGTATTCAAAGTATGAATCCACACAGTATGATTCCCAAATTCATCTTTTTCAGGGTGAAATATCTCATCCTGTATTGTCAGAGTTAAAGCATAAAGTTCAGGGAAAAGTTTTTCAATAACTGATAACTTAAAGTACTCATTTAATCCATAAGAAGGATTTCCAGATTCAAGCAGCAACCTGAATAACTCCTCCTGAACTCTTTCCTTGCTTAATTCATTAAGGTTAACATTTTTAGCATTTAAATATATTCCTTCATCAATTGAAAACTTATGAACTGAAGCAAACCTGGCTCCTCTTAAAATTCTCAGAGGGTCATCAAAAAAAGTTTCAGGTCCAGTCATATATATCTTTTTTTCTTTTATTGCTTTATAACCATTAAAGGGATCAAATGTCTTATTATCAATCAACCTAATAGCAATTGAGTTACATGTAAAATCTCTTCTTTTTAAATCTTCTACAAGATTTATATGAGGCCCTGATTCAACAATAAAATTTTTATGTGAATTTGATAAAGGGTCCAATTTAACATCTTTTCTCGGAAGAGATATATCAAAGGTTTTACCATCTCTTGTAAACTTTACTACTGCAAAACTCTTACCAACTGTATTTGTCTTCCCATAAGGTCTTAATTTTTTTTCTATCTCTTCATATGTATGATCTAAGACAACAAGGTCTATATCTCTATCTACATCTACCCTATTATAGATGTAATAATCTCTTATTGTACCACCTACAACAAAAACTTTATCCTTAAAAACATCTATAAAAAAATCCTTTAATTTAAAATCAAATATTTTTTTTTCCATTTTTTAAAAATTTATAAAGAAAACTCATGAAATTTTTAAGCTCTTCAAATTGATCCTCACTAATATCTACAATTTTAAAAGCTAGAAATTTGTTTTCAGCTCTACTTTCTATCCTGACCTGTTTTAACTCTTTTATTATAAAATTATTTATTGGAGTTTTAACTGATACATTCTCTAATGTTGCATTCAAAGGTAATTTTTTTAGAGAAAAATCAAGTTTAACCGCAATTCCACTGAGTGACATATTCACAGCATATGATTTTAATTCTTTATGCTTCCCATATGAAAATGTAAGAATAACTTCTAAAGAATTAGGAATTGAAATTCTTGGAACTGTTCTCAGATCCTTATTAGACAAAGAAAAATTAGTTGTAAACTCTTTAAATTCCTTTTTTATCTTATCTTTTCTCTTTTTCTCAAAAATCAGGTATATAACAAATACAATAACAACAATAACAATTATAAATCCAATTAACCCTAAAAAACTTACTAAATTATTCATATTAATTAAATAATATATATTTTCATTTCAAGTGTCAAATTAAAACAATAGTTTATAAGATTTATTTTATATTTAAAAAAAATTTACTTGAAAATTCTCATTAAAAATTGTATATTGCTTTATGAAAATTAAATTTTATTCTTATGGAGCATGCAAAGAGGTAACTGGCTCAAAACATTTTATTGAAGTTGATGATAATATAATCCAGATAGATTCCGGTATGTTTCAGGGGAAAAGAGAGGAGTCTTTTCAAAAGAACCATAATTTGAATTTCTCTCCAAATGAATCCAAAGCCATTTTGCTAACACACGGACATTTTGACCATTGTGGTGCTTTACCTATAATGATAAATAATGGATTTACAGGTAATATCTATTCAACTTCAGCCTCAAGGGATATTTCAAATATAATCCTATTTGACAGTGCATATATTCAAGAAAAAGATTTTGAATACATAAAAAACAAATCACAACAACACCCTGAAAGAAAACTAAAAGCATACGAGCCTTTATATAACTCGGCTGAAGTTGTAAAAACAATGCAAAATTTTGTTACAGTCAACTACCACAGAGAATTTTTTCCGGCTGAAGGAATATCAGCTACATTTTTTGATGCAGGACATATTCTGGGCTCAGCATCAATACTATTAAATATTAAAAATAAACTGAAAATCGGGTTTTCAGGTGACCTTGGCAGAAAAAACCTCCCAATAATAAAAGATCCTGAAAAAATGCCGGATTTAGACTACCTGGTTCTAGAAGGTACTTATGGAAACAGGTTACACGATTCAATTGGCATGGCAAAAAAAGAAGTAAAAGAAGTAATAAAAAGAGCATACAATAGAAATGGCAAGATCATAACACCTGCTTTTACAATCGAAAGGACCCAGGAATTAATTTATATAATTCACACGCTTCTTTTAGAGAAGGAGATTCCTGAAATTCAAATTTTTGTTGACTCTCCAATGGCAGTTAATGCAACTTCAATATTTAAACTTCATTCTGAATGTTTTGATAAAGAAACTTATAATAACTTTACTTCAAATAATATCGACCCTTTTGGATTTGATTCTATAAAATATGTTACATCTGTAAAAGAATCAATAGAAATCAATTCATTCAAAGGTCCGGCAATAATTATCTCTGCAAGCGGTATGGCTGAAAATGGAAGAATATTACACCATTTAAAAAATAATATAGAGGACCCCAAAAATATTATTGCAATAATTGGTTATATGGCTGAACAAACACTTGGTAGAAAAATTGTTGAAAGGGAAAAGGAAGTAAAAATTTTTGGGAAATCTTATAAAGTAAATGCTGAAATTGCAACTTTAAACGCCTTTTCAGGCCATGCGGATTATAGAGAAATAAAAGAATGGGTGGCACAATATGATTTAAAAAAACTAAAAAAGATCTTTCTTGTACATGGTGAAGAAGATGCACTTAATCATTTAAAAAAAGAATTACTTTCTATAAATGTAAATGATGTTGAAATTACAGAATACAAAACATTGTACGATCTCTAAATAACATCAAAAATTCGAATATAAATATAAAAACATTTAAATAAATCGTCAAACAAATATTAATTCAAAACAAAAACCATAGGCAATAGAAGATGACACTTGATGTTTTTGATAAAATTAGATAATATATAAATATATAAAAAGGAGAAATTGCATGAATATTAACGATCTTCTAAAAATAGCAGTAGAAAGGGAAGCTTCCGATTTACATTTAAAAGTCGGTAATCACCCAGTTCTTAGAATAAATGGCGTACTTCAGCCCCTTGTTGAAATAAAAAGACTGATGCAAGAAGATACAATTGCAATGTCTTTTGCTATAATGAATCCAGAGCAAAAAGAAAATTTTAAAAAACAGCATGAACTTGATATGTCATATAGTGTACCAGGTCTGGGGAGATTCAGATGTAATATTTTTAATCAAAGAGGTGCAATTGGAGTTGTTTTGAGAGTAATTCCTACACAGATAAAATCAATACCTGACCTAAATCTCCCTCTCGTAATTGAAAAAGTATGCGATGAAAGAAGAGGAATGGTGATTGTTACAGGTACAACAGGTAGTGGGAAAACAACAACTCTTGCAGCAATGATTGACTTTATAAACTCTCATAGGCTTGAACATATAATGACAATCGAAGACCCAATAGAATATCTACACAGAGATAAAAAGAGTATTATAAATCAAAGAGAAGTTGGTTCAGATACAAATAGTTTTACATTGGCATTAAGAAGTTCCTTGAGAGAAGATCCGGATGTAATACTTGTTGGAGAGATGAGAGATTTAGAAACAATCGAAACTGCACTTCTAGCTGCAGAAACAGGTCACTTAGTTCTTTCTACATTACATACATTAGATGCTCCAGAAACAATAAACAGAATTATTTCAATGTTCCCACCACACCAGCAGAAACAAATAAGAATTCAATTTTCCACTGTTCTAAAAGCTATCATTTCCCAGAGACTACTTCCTCGCTCAGATAAGACAGGAAGGGTTCCTGCAGTAGAAATATTAATAAATACCCCATATATCGAAGATTGTATTGTAAATCCTGACAAGACAAAATTCATAAGAGAAGCAATTTCCCAGGGTGTATCTCAATACGGAATGCAAACCTTTGATCAATCCTTATATTTTCTATTTGAAAAAGGATTTATTACGTACGATGAAGCCTTACATTCAGCTTCTAATCCTGACGAATTTAAACTTAAGAAAATTGGAGTTCAATCAACAAAAGATATGTCTAAAGAGGAAATGGAAAAAAGAATATCAGAAATCGGGAAATCGGAAAATTCAACAAATGGGCTTGATGATATGAAAGACCCTAATCTATTAGATATAGAAAATCTATGAAAAATTCTGAAATAAGAGATATATTTTACTCATTTTTTAAAAAAAAAAACCATCATAAAGTACTCTCTTCTCCCTTAATACCTGCTAAAGACCCAACATTACTTTTTACAAATGCTGGTATGAATCAATTCAAAAGCGTATTTCTTCAAGAGGAAAAAAGAGGATACAAAAAAGCAGTAAGCATCCAGAAATGTATGAGAGTTTCAGGTAAACACAATGACTTTGATGAAGTCGGAAAAACCGAATATCACCATACATTCTTTGAAATGATGGGAAATTTCTCTTTTGGGGACTACTTTAAAGAACAGGCAATTGAATATGCATGGGAGTTATTAACTGAAAACTATAAATTTAATCCTGAACAACTATGGATCTCAGTTTATAAAAAGGATGAAGATTCTTTTAAAATATGGGAACAACATATTGGAATCCCAACACACAAAATCATAAGGTCTGGAGATAAAGACAATTTCTGGCAGATGGGAGAAACAGGCCCATGCGGACCTTGTTCTGAGATTTATTTTGATAGAGGTGAAATTTACGGACCTGCAGACTTAACTGAAAATAATAAGAGATTTGTTGAGGTATGGAACTTAGTATTTATGCAATATTATAAAGATAAAGAAGGAAAATTAAATCCACTTCCTGCTCCTTGCATAGATACTGGAATGGGAATAGAAAGACTTACTTCAATTCTTCAAGGACTTGACAGCAATTACAAAACAGACTTATTTAAACCAATTATTGAATTCACGACAGATTTAGCAAACATTAATCCAGATGAAAAAGAACATCAAATCAATTTAAAAATCATAGCAGATCATACAAGAGCCTTATGTTTTCTAATATCAGATGGCATTTTACCCTCAAATGATGGAAGAGGGTATGTTTTAAGAAGAATCTTGAGAAGAGCTGCAAAACATGGAAAAGCACTGGGATTTTCAGACACTTTCATTTATAAAATAAGCTCTAAAGTAGTTGATTTAATGAAAGAGTTCTACCCTGAGCTTGAATATAACCGTGATTTCATTTCCCAGGTTATTCTATCTGAAGAAGAGAGGTTCAATAGAACACTCTTAAACGGATTAAAAATATTTGAAGACTTGCTCAATAAAGCAATTGAAAAAAAAAATATTATACCAGGGGAAGATCTATTTAAACTTTCAGACACTTTTGGCTTTCCATTGGATTTTGCAAAAGACCTTGCAAATGAAAAAAATGTAAAAATAGATTATAATGGCTTTCAAAAAGAGCTTAAAAAACAAAAAGAAAAATCAAGAATCAATTTAATAAAAAAACAAAAATCAATTCAAACCCTTGAAAATATAAACAAATATAGAACAGAGTTCACTGGTTATAACAATTTTGAAGAAGAGGCAACTCTTCTCTCAATTTATATAAACAATAAAGAAACACCCTCAATAAAAGAAAGCCAGAAAGGTATTTTAGTTTTTGACAAAACACCATTTTATGCTGAATCCGGTGGTCAAGTAGGAGATATAGGAATTGGGAAGAATGATAATTCATATTTTATCATTATAGATACACAGAAAATAAATTATGGAAAATCTGGAATTTTTCTCCATTTTTCAGAAATAAAAAAGGGGGAATTGAAACCAGGAGATAAAGTCAGATTAATAATTGATAAAAACAGAAGACAAAAGATTAGTGTACATCATTCTTCAACCCATTTACTTCATTCCGCATTAAGAGAAATACTAGGCTTACATGTCAAACAATCTGGTTCATATGTTGATAATAACAAATTAAGATTTGATTTCACACATTTTAAGCCTTTAACACAAGAGGAAATAGAAAAAGTTGAAAATTTTATAAATCAAAAAGTAAGAGAAAATATCCATATGAAATCAGAAATAATGGAATATGAAGAAGCTATTGAAAAAGGAGCTATCGCAATATTTGAAGAAAAATATTCAGACACTGTTAGATTAATTTCAATTGGGAACTGCTCAAAAGAATTATGCGGAGGAACTCATTTGAATTCTACTGGAGAAATAGGGGTTTTTAAAGTCATTAGTGAATCATCAATTTCATCCGGAATAAGAAGAATAGAGGCTGTTGCAGGAGAACCTGGATTTAACCATATTCAAAAGTATCTAAATACATTTTATAACATTCAGCTACATTTTAAACAAAAACAGAACACAATATTTGAATTTCTTATAAACCTTGATAAAAACCTTAAACAAAAGGGAAAACGATTAGAAACATCAAATAAAAATAATGAAAAGATCAATATTAATAAAATAATAGATAACTGTTCTCAAATGAATAATATAAAAATTATCATTGAATATTTCGAAAATTTGGGGAAAAAAGAATTAAACTCATTATCAGATGAATTAAAAAATAAAACACGCGGAATTTCAATACTCCTATCAAACATAAACGGAAAATCTTATATTATTATGTCTGTTTTTAATGACCTAACAAATATTATTAACTCAAGAAATATAATAAAAGAGATTGCAAAACTTGTAAATGGAAATGGAGGAGGCAGACCAGATTTTGCTCAGGCTGGAGGAGAACCTATAAAAAACTTCAAAACTACAAAAAAAGGTATATTAGATATATTAAATAGGTATATTAAATGATAAAAAAAATCCTTTTCACATCTCAAATTTTGCTATTTTTTACATGTTTTCTCTTTTCCGACATAATAGTAAAACAAGATAAAAATGGAAGAATAATTGTCTCAAATAGACCTAGAATACAAACAAATAGAGAATCTAAAAATGCTACATTTATCAGACCGTCAAGCTCAATTGCAATCCCAACAGGTTATCTAAACAAAATAAAAAGACTCTCAAGAAAGCATAACTTAAGGGAAGATTTAATAATAGCTGTTGCAAAAGCTGAATCAGGTTTTAATGCATCTGCTATATCCAAAAAAGGAGCTGTAGGAATAATGCAACTAATGCCTGAAACTGCGAAAAATTACAATGTTAATGACAGATTCAATGTTGATCAAAATTTAGAAGCAGGAGTTAAGTATCTAAAACATCTATATGAAAAGTATAACAATATACCTTTAACATTAGCTGCTTACAATTCAGGAGAAACAGCAGTAAAAAAATACAATGGAGTACCACCATATAAAGAGACAAGAAATTTTATAAAACGTGTTATGAGACACATGGGATTAGGTTATAGTAACTATTTTATAAGGCGTACAAGAACAAAATTATTTAAATATAGAACAAAAGATGGGAAAATAGTTATAGGCGACACTGTTCCCCAAAGACACTATGGTAAATTAGAAATAATACAATAATGTTTTAAAATGAATAACACAAAATCAACAATAAAATGTATATTGATCGGTGGCATAGCATCAGGCTTTATATCACTAATACCTATTATCAACTTTCTAAATCTATTTTTTATGATGCTTATGGGATTAGGGGGAGCTTTAAGTGTATATTTATTAATAAAAGAGAATGAAAATATAAAAACATCAGATGCATTATTAACAGGTTTGCTAAGCGGTTTTGTTGGAGGTTTCATCCTTGGGATTTTTATGTACATAGTTATTTCAAACATAACACCTGAAAAAATAGAAAATATTATATCAACAGCAAAAATCTTTTCGTCAAGTATAGAAGATGAAATGGACATGCTATTCCAAAATGGTAATTTAAAAATAATGGCCAGAAAAATAATAGCCTTTTTAATCTTTTTCTCCATGATTTCTGGTGCTATAGGGGGATTTATTTCAAAATCCCTCTTTCAAAAAAAAGATGGATAAAGTTCACGTTATTGTAAATCCGTTTTCTGCTCAAGGTAAAACAGAAAAGAGGTGGAAAATAATAAAAGAAGTCATAACAGATTACTTTAGAGAATTTAAATATATATTTACTGAAAAACCAAAACAAGCAACTGAAATTGCAAGATCTTTACTCAAAGACGGATATGATTTGATTATTGGAGTGGGAGGAGATGGAACATTAAATGAAATAATAAATGGATTTTTTAATAAAAATAGCTCAACAACTATTAATGAAGAATCAGCTTTAGGCATGATACCTTCCGGAACAGGCTCTGATTTTATAAGATCTATAAAAATACCAAGAGATTTCAATAAATCAGTAAAATTGATAAAAAACTCAAAAAGTAAAAAAATTGACATAGGTAAAATTACCTTTCCTAATTTAAAAAATAAACAGGAAAACTACAAATACTTTATAAACATTTCTGATTTTGGTTTAGGCGCTGATGTAGTAAAAAATCTATCTTCAATTCCTCCTTTAAAAAGAGGGGCATTTGCATATTACAAAGGTATGTTGCTCACTTTAAAAAGATATAACAGTAAAAATGTAAAGATAATTATTGATAATTCACATGAAATAAATAATAAATTCCTGATTGTAGCAATAGCTAATGGGAAAATGTTTGGAGGAGGTATGATAATTGCCCCAGAAGCAAAACTTGATGACGGCTACTTTGATGTTATTCTTATTGAAGATATGAAAAAACTTGAAATTATCAAGAATTCCAGACACCTCTATACAGGCTCAATTAAAAAAAACCCAAAAGTTACAATAATAAAAGCAAAAAATATAAAAGTCTATTCTGATGAAGAAGTTAATATAGAATATGATGGCGAAGCAGGAGAAACACTTCCTGCTGAATTTGAATTAATAGAAAAAGTTATAAATTTCAGATTATAATTTATTTAAATCTTCTTTTTTTGAAAGTAAAAGTTCAGTTAATTTATATATATAAATATCAGATTTTCGAATTTTTAAAGAATCCCATTTTTTTGTTTTGAACCAGAACATACTTAAATTCTTTAATGCACCGAATAATTTCAAATAACTCTCACCTTTAGAAGGTTCTATATTTTTTAATAATTTTAAAAATTCATTGTGATTCTGCAAAACCATATCTTCAACTTGCTTTTTATTTTTTGAACTCAATTCTTTATATTCTTCTGATATAACTTTTTGTACATCTTCTTCAAGTAAAAGATCTATTAAAAAAACTACCAGGTTATTAAATTCAGTAAGAGAGAAATATGGTTTATTACAAAATTCATCTTTCTCAGAGTAATATTGAACAAATGTAACCAAATATTGCAATACTTTTTTTAAAATATCAACTCTCTTCTCAGCTTTGTAAAAAACTTTCTCAAATTCCTCATTTTCCATAGAATACTGTCTTGATTCAATAGATATAAAGCTACTCTCTCTTTCTTCAAATGCTATTCGCATTTCTTCTTTAAGATTCTTAATACAATGATTAACCTTAACTAAAAAAAAACTTAAATCTACATCTGGACTTAAATGCTGACCAATCAATTTATTAATCAAGTCTTCCATTTTCTCTAATTTATAATATAAATAAATAAGAATAAAGTCAAGTTATCGAAACAGAAAACCATTTATATTGACTTTTAGTATAGAATAATGGTAATTTGTTATAACCTTTTAATAAAAAAGGTGGTTAAATGAAAACATATCTTGACTGTTTACCTTGTTTTTTAAACCAAGCGCTTCGTACAGGGCGAATAGCAACAAAAGATGAAAAAAAAATAAAAAAAATATTAGATGAAGTTGGAATGACGATTAAGGATATTCCAATGGAAAGCACACCTCCAGAAACCTCAATTTTTATATACAGAAAAATAAAAGAAATTACAGGTAATATTGACCCATATAAAGAAATAAAAATTGAATGTACAAAAAAAGCTCTATCTTTGTATCCTGTATTGAAAAAAAAGGTAGAAAATGCAAATGACAGCCTCCTTTATGCAATAAGACTTGCAATTGCAGGCAATGCTATAGATTTTGGAGTAAATAAATCCGTTGATATTGAACGAGAAATTGAGGAGACACTCAAAAAAAAATTTGCAATATTAGATTATGATAAATTTAAGTATTACAAAGACTCTATTGGTAAAAATGAGAAAATCTTATACATAGGTGATAATGCCGGAGAATCAGTTTTTGACAGGATTCTTATAGAGGAGATGAAAAAACCTGTGATATATATAGTAAGAGAAAATCCAATTATAAATGATGTGATATACGATGATGCCATACAAGCTGGTATAGATAAGGTTGCAACCATAGTTTCATCTGGAACAAGTTTACCTGGAACTATATTAAACACCTGTAACGAAGAATTCAAAAAGATGTTTTACAATTCGAAATTTATAATAAGTAAAGGTCAGGGAAATTATGAAGGACTTTCGAATGAAAAAGTTCCGATATTTTTTTTATTAAAGGTGAAGTGCTCAGTTTTAGCAAATCATATAGGTGTAAAAGAAAACGATATAGTATTAAAAGCAATAAATACTTAATCAATATACAAAACTCTTAAATCTATAAAAAAAATAAAAATTAAAAATTTTCAATTTTATTGTTGAAAAATAAAGGATTTTGTATTATAATAAATAAATTGACCGAGCGGTCGGTCAATTTATTTATTTGGAGGTCAAATATGAGATCAAAACCATTTGACAAAGAAGAAAAAAGAAACCAGATAATAAAAGCAGCTACAAAAATTTTTATTAAGAAAGGTTTTTTTGGAACAACTATAAGTGAAATAGCAAAAGAAGCAGATATTGGTAAAGGGACCATTTATGAGTATTTTAAAAGCAAAGATGATATTATCTTTTCAACCTTTTCACTCTACATAAATAATATAAGAAAAAAAATAGAAAAAATTATAGAGTCAAAGCTCAATCCCAAAGAAAAACTTGAAAAAGCCATCACGCTCTTTGTTGAAAGCATGAATAAAGAAGCAGATAAATTAGTAAAACTAATGTTTGATTTTTGGGCAATAGCAGTTAAAGAAAGACAAATAGGAAAAAGCTTTTTAATAGAAATAAACAATTTCTACAAACAATATAGAGCTATGTTTTCAGAAATCCTTATTCAAGGAATAAAAAATGGATACTTTAAAAAATATATAAACCCACATCAACAAGCAATAATAATAACATGTATGCTGGATGGAATACTAACCCAATATGTTATGGGCAATTCTTGTATAAAATATCAAGAGACCATTAAATCTTTTATTTCTACAATTTTTAAAGGAATAGTAAATGAGCAACACAATTTACTAAAATCTTATAAATAAAAAATGCAAAATATTACAAAAATTAAATTTTTTATAATTTTTTTCAGGAGGGGAAAATGATAGAAAAAACGGTTGAAAAAATAATCTTAAGTGCTATAAGTTTAAATGCTATAAGTATAGTAGGTACTCAAAAACAAGCAGCAAAACTTGCCACCACTCAGATAGATAAATATATATTCAAAAAACTTGTTAAAAAGCATAATGAGTCATTATTGGAAGTACAAAGAAAAAAATATCTATACGTTTCTGCTATGCTACATTCTGTTGAAAGAAATATTAAAAAAGGATATGTTTCAAAAAATGTAATAAAAAGGCTTACTAAAGTTCTTGTAGAAAATTTATTTATGCACAAAGTAGAAAATCGTGCATATGCATGCAAGGAATATAAAGAACAACATGGAGAATTGCCCCCCAATTTTATTGTCTTATCTCCAACACAAAGATGTAATTTGCAATGTTTAAACTGTTATGCTTCTTCAAATTCAAATACAACACCTACATTACCATATTCTATTGTAGAAAAAATTATAAATGATGTTCGTAAATTGGGCATTAGATTTATTACTGTTAGTGGTGGAGAACCATTTATGTACAAAAGCGAAGGTAAAACCATTTTGGATATTTTCGAAAAATATAATGATATGTTTTTCCTTGTATACACAAATGGAACATTAATTACCACTGAAATTGCAGAAAAATTAGCAAAATGCGGAAATGTCACACCTGCTATCTCTGTTGAAGGTTACGAAAAAGAGACTGATCAAAGAAGAGGAAAAGGCACTTATAAAAAAGTACTTTCTGCTTTTAAAAACTTAAGAAAAGCAGGTGTAATTTTTGGTATTTCAGTGACTGCTACTAAAAAAAATATTGACATACTACTTTCAGAAGAGTTTTATGACTTTTTCTTTGAAACCCAGGGTGCAAGCCATATGTGGCAATTCCAATTAATGCCCATTGGCAGGGGTAAAAGTACATTTGATTTAATGGTTGACCCTATTAATAGAGTTAAACTTTACAGGATGTGGGAAAGAATGCTGAAAGAAAAAAAATATTGCCTGGCAGATTTTTGGAATAGTGGAGTATTAACTGATGGATGTATTGCTTATGGAAAAGACGGAGGATATATCTATATTGATTGGAATGGAAATATAATGCCCTGTGTATTCATACCCTATTATGTTGATAACATATTCAATCTATACAAAAATGGCAAAACGTTATTAGATGTTCTTTCCACAGATTTTATGAAAAAAGGTAGAGAATGGCAAAACAATTATGGGTTTAAGAACCCGAAAAAAGCCAAAAATTGGTTAATGCCCTGCTCAATAAGAGATCACTATGAATTTTTCAGAAAATCAATTTTACCAAAAGATGCAAAAGGAGAAAATAAAGAAGCACAAGAAATTCTGTCAGATGATACATATTTTAATACTTTATGTAATTATGATAAAGAATTAGAAGGCTTAACAAATAAAATATGGGAAAATGAATACCTTAAAATAGGATAATTTTTGTTTTTGACAAATTCTTTTACTTTTTATAAAATATAGCATTAATTTAGCTATATAATTTCATAGCTAAAATAACAAATAAAGATGTTTAAACAGATATTAAGCGAACTTAAAAACCACGCTCCTTTTACTATTTTTGGAGGTGCAACAGGAATTGTTATAATGCTTATAATAATTCTCTTTAATATTCTTCCTCAAGTTTCAAATATTTCCCTTCACATTTTTTATATTCTGCACCCAATGCATATAGTTTTAAGCGCAATTGCGACTGTTGCATTGTACAAGCTTCACAAACCAAAATCAAACCTCTTAA
>JAUWNT010000244.1 GCA_030612495.1 Candidatus Aminicenantota bacterium | reverse complement strand
AGGGAATTTTATATAACGTTCAGCGAGTATCCAAAGTTGCGAGGCCAATGGCCGAGCAATTTGCGCGAAGCGAAAGCTGAGCTGGTTACTCGTTGTTAGATGAAGTTTTTGGCCTTATTTAAATTCTAATATATTTTTGAATGTATTTACTATTTCTCGCTGTCCATCTGTTTTATTTGACAAAATATTGATTATTAAATCTTCTTCTGGAATATATTTTGAATGAAACCCAACACCAGTATCCGAGCCAACAAGAAAATATACTTTTTTATTATTTATTTCCGTTATATAAAGTCCTAAACCATATTTAACTCCATTCCAAATATCAACATGTGGAGTAATGAAACTTTCAAATATTTTCCTTGGGATTATTTTATATGAAAAGAAATTTTTCCAAAACTTTATAAGATCACTATTAGTTGCATATAAGCCGCCATCTCCACCACCTCTGATTGGAATATTATAAATATTCGTTACATAATGATCATTATACATTTTGTATCCTAATGCAGTGTTTTTTGGCAGATCATTAAATGCATAAAAACCTGAATCATTCATTCCTGCTGGTTTTAATACATAATCTTTTATATAATCTCTATATAATTTATTAGATATTTTTTCTATAATAATTCCTAATAATACATACCCGCCATTAGAGTATGATACACGCTCATTTGGTTTAAATTTCATTTTTTTATTTCTAAATAAAGGTAAATAGTCTGTAGGAGTTTCCAATTTAAACCACGGTATTTCAACAAAATAATTATCATAATCGGTAATGATTTCTTCATCATAATAATCATATATTCCAGATGTATGTGTTAAAAGATTTTTTATTGTAGCTTTTTTATCGATGAATAAAATTGGTTCAGTTAAAATATCTTCTATTTCTGTATCAAGAGTAATGTGATTCTTCTCAATTAATGTTCCTATTCCTAAAGCAGTAAATAATTTAGTACCAGAAGCTATTCCAAATTTTGTTTCTAAATTATTATATATTTCATTATTTATATTACGATAACCATAAGCATTATTAAAGATATTTTTATTATTTTTATTTATCGATATTATTCCATAAAAGTCTGTTTCTTTTGCTTTCTTATCAATTATTTTGATAATACCTTCCATATATATCTACCTCTTCAATTTTTCCGAGACATGGATGTCTCGGAAACTGTATTTAATTACATTAAATAATGCCATTTGGCCTCAACAGGAGGACATGTGGCATTGTACTTCAGCTCTCCATTATAACCGGGGTTAACCTATACACTTGGATTTTCAAGGCATAAGAGGTACTCAGGATCGTCATCCTATTACTGATCAATATCGAGGTCAAATGGCCTAAATATAAAAAGCCAAACATTTCGTCTAACGGTTTGGCTATGCCCAGTAAGGGTTTTTATAGCACTTCTTCCGTTTCATTTAATTACTATTTTTCATTACTTGCATTTACTTTCAATATAGCTCTGAAACCCTAATTGGGTATAGCTTTTGTTACAGGGCGTTTTTATATATTTCAAATACTACAAACTTTCTAATATTTTTTTTAGATTTTCTCCTTCTTCCTTTACGTGGTGGTAATGCATTTCAAGTTTAGGCTCCATTTCTTTTTTAAAATATTTTAGATAAAATTCACCGGCTCTTAAATAGCTTCTGGCTGTAAAAACAGATATTGAGCCTTTAGGTTCTATTGACCATTCAACCCAAGGTGCAACGAAAGATACAGGAAATGAATATTTAAGAACAATTTTTCTATTTGGAATAACTTCTCCAACAGTACCCTTTAATTTAAATACTTTTCCCCTAACAATTTCTTTACCGTACCAACTGGAACCTGATTCCATTGGTTTTCCTTTAGTCCATTTGAATTCAATATGGTCTTTGGGATGCCAGGCTTTGTAATTCTTTTCAAGATTGGTAAAAAATTCCCATATTTTTTCAGGTGTTGTTTTTATTTCTATTGAGTCTGTTAATATTAATGGTTTAAATAATTTCATATATCCTCCTTTTTAATAAATGATAATTTATTAAATGCCCTGTAAC
>JAUWNT010000173.1 GCA_030612495.1 Candidatus Aminicenantota bacterium | reverse complement strand
ATCTGCCAAACAGTATGTAGAGGTTGCAAAGATATCTAATATTATTAGTGAGTATATCAAACAATTCGGATATGATGCCAGAGCTCAGAATGATGCTAATTATGATACTTTATGTGTGCCTATGGCTGTGGATTGTGGATTGGGAGAGCTAGGCCGCATGGGGATTTTAATTCACCCTGTTTATGGTCCATGTGTAAGAATTGCTGCAGTAACTACAGATATGGAACTTGTAACAACAGGTATAAAGGATTATGGTATTTCTCAGTTTTGTAAAATCTGTAAGAAATGTGCTGATAATTGCCCTACAGGATCAATTTCTAAAAGTGATGCACCAAACAAGAGAGGGTTTAAACATTGGTCAATTAATATGGAAAAATGTTATGCCTTTTGGAAAAATATAGGCACTGACTGTGGGTTTTGTATTAGAGTCTGTCCTTATACAAAACCCAACACATTGTTGCATAAACTGGTAAGATTTTATATATCCAGAAACCCTGTAAACCAGCATATGGCCCTTTTTTTTGACGATCTTCTCTATGGGCGTAGAATTGAAATTCCTACAGAGAATCCAAAAAGAATATTTAAATATAATCATAAATAAATAAGGCTTAATAAAGATGAAAATCTGCTCCCTTAATTCTCTCTAATTAATATAAAAATATCAGAATTACTTGGTGATTCTATTTTTTTTTCATTAAATAGAGGATGCGTTCTGAACCGGGGATATTCTTTTGATCAAGAATATTGAAATTTGACTTAAAGTCATTCTCAAAGTGTTGCGAATCATAAAAGGGGAAAATGTCCTCTCTACTGGACAGCAGTTTCTGTACCTGGGAATCATTTTTTGGTACAAATTCAATAATTAAAAACTGGCAGATTGAAGCAAAGAATTCTGATATTTTTACAAAGGGAAGATTATTTGAGATAGCAAAGTGGTGAATAAGGGCAAGTGCCATAACTGTATCTGCAGGTCCTCTTTTAATAAATGAGAGCCTTTCACTATTTTCCCAGCCTATTCCGGGACTTGGGTTGGTAGCATCAAATAAAAGGGGTAATAAATTTTTTTCATTTGTTTTTTTCACTTGAAGATAATTCTTTTCTACTGCAGAATAATCAATGTCATAAGATATAGTTAAAATACCTTTATTACTGGCAATCCTGCTAAAAACCCCTATATTTGCTCCCAGATCCCAAAGTGTTTTAGGTTTTGTCTCATCTATAAATCCGGAAACAATTTTCTGCTTAATTTTAAATGCATCATCCGAATAATTAGTTTTATCGTAATATTGTGCCCATTCTGTACCTTCTGGCTGCCATTTAAGCTTTTTTATTACCTTTGTCAGATTATTCATCAGACCGATAAATCCTAATTTGCTGATTTTTCGCTCTTTTCCCTGTATCGGTTTTTCCGCATAACTTTGCTGGCTTTTTGCATGAAAATGAATATTGGAAAGTAAAGAAAAATTAAATTTGGTTTTAAAAGGGAGCAGTGAACTTGCCAGATCAATGGGTATGCCGTCGATATATACCTTTAGCAACTGATTTAATCGAACATCAGTATAAGACATTAAAGCGAGGGGTGCTAAAAAGTGCTGACAAAACTGACGATATGCTACCCATGGTTTTTGCATATTACTTTTTTCAAATGATAGGGTGTCAATGAATACAGGCTTTCCATTTAAAAATTGAATGTTATAAGCACTAGCATCTTTTAGAGTCATTTTATATTCTAATGCAATGTTTTGTATCTTCATGGTGAGTAATGCAGCATCCTTTAATTGGCTAAAACTCCATTCATAGGGGTAGGAAATAAAGGGAATTAATTCGGGTTTGATTATTTTATAGGCTTTTGGGTCCTGTATCGTTTGGATTGATGCTTCTTCATGAGGGATAAGGAGTTCTTTTTTTGTCAATTTTTCATAAAGGCCTGAATTCATTAATAAATCATAATTTTCCTGATAAGATTTGTTAATCTGACGATACAATGAATTTTCATGATAAAACAAAAAACCTTGAGGGTCACGAAATGAGCTGCCTAATACCTTTTTAGCATTATTTATACTCATTGTTTGATCGTCTTCTCCCTTTTAATTTGTTTTGTTCTGCGTTTCTTTTTTTTGAGTAGGCGGGTGATATTTTTAAAAGAATAAAGATCTTTTCTGCTTTTATATCGATAAACAATATTCTTAAAATATGGTAATGAAGTTCCAAGATAATGATTAAAAACAAACCTGAATATATTAACAGGAGTTACGAGCCTTTTTAATCCTTTTTTATCCACATTAGGAAAATATAATGCACAAAATATACCGGTTCTCATATACAGATATTTTGATCTATTTTTTGTCCAGTATTTAAACACCGGTCCTTCGTCTGCTTGAATAATAATTATGGGAGTAACGGATGAATTGGAGAGAATATTATTTACCAGTTCTTTTATTTTAGTGTTAGTAAATTCTATGGATTCAAGATAAAGCTTAATTTCCTTTTTACATCCCCAGGTTTTTTTATCTATATCATTCAGTTGTTGATCTTTAGTGAGCATTTGTCCGGATTTATCAAAATAATAGGGAGGATGGGTTGATAGAAAATGAGCAAAAACAAACTTAGGTCCCCTTTTATATGGAATATATTTGAATTGATTAAACTTATACAAGATTCTATTTGCATCAACATTTGCTATATTTTTTTCATCTTTGTTAAATAGTAAATCAGGAAAAAAATTTAGCACAGCAGAGTAAGCGATTGTAGTTTTAAAGAGTTTAAAACTAAATTCATCCAGATCAAGCTTAATTTTATTTGGGTAGATGAAATTTTCGTCCGCATTTTTACTTTTTCTGGTAGGTCCCCACCAGCTGCCCAAGTGGTAATATTTATAACCGATAGACTTAAGAAATCTCACAACTTTATTATTGAGCAGTAAAACATAGGCAGGTGTTCTATCTGTTGAATTTGGCCCGGCTATATCAAAAAGATAATTAATATACTCCATGTTTAATGATGATGCCAGTGAAAGAAAAGTATAGGGGTAATTGGCCATACATCTACCTGAAATGAAAAATCCCTTATTTTTCAGGTAGTTTTCAAAATCACTGTTATCAAAGCCTAAGAAATTTATAAGGTTTTTTGAGCTAGTGTATCTGTCAAAAATTAAATAGTAAATATCCGGATATTTTGTTTTATCTTTTTTGGTTATTTTAATGTTGCTTATATTTTGATTTATAATTATCTGTTTGGATCTATTTTTGATTTCATAATAAGTAATATTAAAAACAGAAAAAATAACCAGAAATATTGAGATATAATTTAAAATTTTAGAGAAATTGAGTAACTCTTTTTTGGTTTTAATTATTAAATATATCAGCACAGCAAGTAAACTTAAATATGGTAACAAAAATAATATTGAATCTTTTCCACTAAATAAAAAGTTAATAATGTGTCCGTAACTGAAAAACAAAAAGAAAAAAAGGGAAATTACCAGCCCTCTTTTATATTTGTTTTTTAAAACAAAATAAAGAGTAAGCCAAATAAGGAAAAAAAACAAAAGAGTTATAAATAATGGGAATCTTACAATTTTAACGGATAATTCTGAGATATTATGGGATAACATAAATAAAACCGGGTAAATAGCAAATAGTATTGGATGGATTACCCATGGTTTCTCTTTCATTTTACCTCCTGCATTATGTTGTTTTTACCAATTAATGTTTCCCGATTTAAGTATAAAGTAGAAAGTTAATCAATCTTTTTATCTTTGTTGGCTTTTGCAAATAGTTGTTTTATTCTACCCCAGAATAATTTTATCCCAATACCGATTCCTAAAACTCCTGCAAGGATAACCTGTATCAGATAACTCCCTGTGCCTGGGTCAAGGTAAGCATAGCTATATTCCGGTAATAAGAAGATAGAAAGAAGTAAAAGTATTATAAATGTTTTTGCCTTTAAATATCTCATGTTTTCTCCACAATGTAATAATTTACAATTATAACAAAAAATATCACTG
>JAUWNT010000016.1 GCA_030612495.1 Candidatus Aminicenantota bacterium | reverse complement strand
TAATTTCTACTTTCTATATAAAAATTTTTGAAAATGTAATAAAATAAATTATCTTTCTCCTTTCTCATTATATTGTTCCTTTATTGACAAAGTTTCTATATATTATTATAATGTTGCTTTTTTGCCGGAGTGGCGGAATTGGCAGACGCATCAGACTCAAAATCTGACGAGAAATTGCTCTCGTGAGGGTTCAACTCCCTCCTCCGGCATATAAATTTTCTAAAATTTTTTATTGTTTCTAAGATAATATTGATTTTCAGGGAGATATATTATATGCTTATTTTTATTTAATATTTAATAGTAAATTATAAGAGTTGTGAAGAAAATGAAAAAATTAACTTTTAAAAAAGGTATTCATCCAAAAGAATTTAAGCAAATCACTGAAAATTTAGAGATTAGAGAAGTCCCCATACCTCCAAGGGTTATAATTCCAATAAGGCAGCATATTGGTGCACCTTTGATCCCTGTAGTCAAAAAAGGTGATAGGGTGAAAACAGGGCAGGTAATTGCTGATTCCGAAGCTTTTGTTGCAGCACCAGTTCATTCAAGTTGTACAGGAGTTGTGAAAAACATTGGGAATTATCCAACTCCTATATCTCCTTCAGATACCTGTATTGAGATTGAAACTGAAGAAAAAGAAGAATTTGATTTTGATCTTAATTCCAATATCGATTATAAATCATTATCAAAGCAGGAGATACTTAAACTGATTAGAAAAGCTGGTATTGTTGGAATGGGAGGAGCTGCATTCCCTGCTGTTGTTAAGTTTTCGCCTCCTAAAGATGTTCATATTGATACAGTTATTTTAAATGGGTGCGAATGTGAGCCTTATCTTACATCTGATCATAGAACAATGCTTGAGTTATCTGAAAAGGTATTGAAAGGACTAAAAATAATAATGCGAGCTGTTGAAGCAGAGAATGGAATTATTGGTATTGAAGACAACAAACTTGATGCTATTGAAAAAATGTCTCAGCTGGTTATTAATGAATCGGATATTAGTGTTCAGGCTGTAAAGACAAAGTATCCTCAGGGAGCAGAGAAGATGCTTATTGATGCTCTTACTGGAAGAAAAATTCCTCCTGGTGCTCTTCCTTTTAATGTTGGCGTTGTTGTTTCAAATGTTGGTACTGCTGCGGCTATTTATGATGCGGTTGTAAAGAATATACCTTTATATAGAAGAGTACTCACTGTAACTGGTGAGGCTTTAGAAAATCCTGCTAATCTTTTAGCTAGAGTTGGAACTCCTTTTTCATTCCTGTTTGACTATCTTGGGGGATTTTCAGATGATGTAACAAAATTAATACTCGGTGGTCCAATGATGGGCATAACTCAGTTCAATCTTGATGTGGGTGTTACAAAAGCAACATCTGGAATTCTTGTTTTGGGGAAAAGAAAGAGAAAAAAGGAATTTAATTGCATTAATTGTGCAGAATGCATTAATCATTGTCCAATGTTTCTTATTCCTACGAAAATTGTCAGATTTGCTAAAAATTCAGCTTGGGATAAAGCAGAAGATTATGGTGTTATGAATTGTATAGAATGTGGGGCATGTTCCTTTGTGTGTCCTTCAAATATACCTCTCGTTCAGTGGATAAGGGTAGCAAAAGCCAGAATAGCTGAAATAAAAAAAGCTTCGGGGAAATAAATATGGAAAATAAATTTAACCTAATACTTGAATCATCTCCTCATTTTAAAACAAAAAGAAGCACTCCACAAATAATGTATACTGTTATTTTATTGCTTCTGCCTATGTGTATTGCAGGAGTTTATTTTTTTAGGTGGGATGCATTAATAAGAATTTTATTAAGTCTTGTAACTGCTTTATTAACTGAATTTATCTTTTTGAGGCTTAGGAAAAAAGATATATCTTCAGTTTTTGATGGTTCTGCTGCAGTAACAGGCATTCTTCTTGCATTGACTCTTCCTCCTACACTGCCTTTATCAGATGTTGTTATAGGCTCAGTAGTTGCTGTTTCTATAGGGAAACAAATATTCGGGGGACTTGGTTATAATATATTTAACCCTGCTCTTGTTGGAAGAGCATTTTTACAGGCTGCATTTCCTGTTGATATGACAACCTGGGTAAAGCCCTTTTACTTTAATTTAGATTCAATAACTACAGCAACTCCTTTAGGAGGATTTAAGATTGATGGTGTATCAACAGCTCTTAATAAACTAATTTCGGGAAATACTGGTGGTTGTATTGGTGAAACATCGGCAATCTTAATTATAATTGCTGGGGTTATTTTAGTTTTATTAAAAATGGCTGATTGGAAAATTCCTGTAAGTATTATAATTACTGTATCTGTTTTTGCTGGTATCCTACATTTAATTGATTCTACAAAATATCAGGATCCTCTTTTTTATCTTTTTTCAGGAGGATTAATGCTGGGAGCATTTTTTATGGCCACAGATATGGTAAGTTCTCCAATTACTCCGCTTGGAAGTATTATATTTGGGATTGGAATAGGCATTGTTGTTATGGTAATTAGGGTGTTTGGTGGTTTACCTGAAGGAATGATGTATTCGATATTATTTATGAATTGTTTTGTACCTCTTTTAAATAGATATACAAAACCGAAAGTTTTTGGAGAGGTATAAGATGAAAATGAGTGAAACTTTACGAATGGTTGTTGTTCTTACATCAATTTCAATTTTATCTGGTGCGTCTCTTGCTGTTGTTGATTCTGTAACAAAAGAAAAGATTAATGTTAATAAGCAATATGCTTTAAACAAAGGCTTAAAAAAAATGATGCCAGATGCAGATAATTTTAAAAAAGAAGATATAAAAAGTAATGAAAAAATAATTGCAATATATAGAGCAGTTAAGGGTGATACTATTATAGGATGGGGATTTCATCTTAAAGGGTCTGGGTTTTCGGATAAAATTGAAATTATTGTTGCAGCAAATAACAGAATAACCAGATTACTTGGATTTGAGGTTCTAGAGCAGAAAGAAACCCCAGGTCTGGGTGATAATATGAAAAAAGAAAATTTTCGTAAACAATTTAAAGGGCTTTCTATTAACACAAAAATTGGGTTTATAAAAAACAGGATGCCTGAGAAAGGTAGTAATAAAATACAAGCGTTATCAGCTGCAACATATTCAACTAGATATCTGCTTGATATAATAAATAATAATATAGAAAATATAAAAAAGATAGATAAGATAAAGGATATAACAGGGGGTGAAAAGTGAAAAAGGGCACTCCTGTATATGAATTTTCAAAGGGGATATGGAAAGACAATCCTATTCTGGTTCAACTTTTGGGCATGTGCCCGACGCTTGCTGTTACAAGTACTGTAATAAATGGAGTAGCAATGGCTCTTGCAGCATCATTTGTTTTGATAATGTCTTCTCTAATAATTTCCTCTTTGAGGAAAATTATTCCCTCCTCTGTCAGAATTGCCTCTTTTATTGTGATTATTGCAACTTTCGTTACTCTTGTTGATAGTTTTTTGAAAGCCTATTTTTATGATATATCAAAATCTCTTGGTCCATTTATTCCATTGATTATTGTTAATTGTATTATTTTAGGAAGGCAGGAAGCTTTTGCCTCTAAAAATACAGTAAAAATGTCTGTACTTGATGCTTTTGGAATGGGAGCAGGCTTTTTCCTGTCTCTTTTAGTTCTTTCATCTGTGAGAGAAATCTTTGGTTTTGGAACATGGTTCGGAATTCAAGTAATGCCTGATTTCTTTAAACCTTGGACTATTATGATAATGGCACCTGGAGCTTTTTTTACTCTTGGCATTATGCTTGGTGTTTATGGGATCTTTAAAATGAAGAAATCAAAAGGAGTATAAATAGATGGAACTAATATTATTATTTATTTCTTTTGTAATTGTAAATAACTTTGTTTTAAGTCAGTTTCTTGGCGTTTGTCCATTTCTTGGAGTATCTAAAAAGATAGATGCTGCCTTTTCTATGGGACTTGCAGTTACTTTTGTAATGTCAATAACCGCAGTTGCAAGCTGGGCAGTTAATAATTTTGTGTTGAAAAGATTTGGGCTTGAGATTTTGGAATATGTTGTATTTATTCTCGTTATTGCTTCTTTGGTTCAACTTGTTGAAATGTTTGTAAAGAAAGTTAGCCCTCCTCTTTACAGAGCTTTGGGGATTTATCTGCCTTTAATTACTACAAATTGTGCTATATTGGGTCTTGCTTTACTTATTTCATTAAAGGAATACAATTTCTTGCAGGGTTTGGTAATGGGAATTGGTGGAGGTATTGGCTTTACTCTGGCTCTTGTTTTAATGGCTGGTATAAGGGAAGAACTGGAAGCAGCTGATATTCCGGAGCCAATGAAAGGGGCAGGAATAACTTTGATTATTGCTGGAATTATGGCTTTAGGATTTTCAGGATTTGCAGGTTTAATAAAGTAAGGTGAAAAATGAGTAGTTTAATCATTTCAATTTTAACAATGGGAGTTATAGCTGCATTTTTTGCATATGGCTTATCAATTGCCCAGAAAAAATTTAGGGTTGAAGAGGACCCAAAAATAGATGAGGTAGAAAAAGCTCTACCTGGTGCGAATTGTGGAGGATGTGGTTTTCCTGGTTGCAGGGCAATGGCTGAATCTATAGTAGCTGGAAAATCAAAGCCTGATGGTTGTCCTGTTGGGGGCCAAGAAACAGCAAATGCAATTGGGAAAATACTTGGTCTTAAAGTAGAAAAAAGTGAAAGAAAAGTGGCTGTTTTAATGTGCAGGGGGACTGACGAAGCAGCTAAAATAAAGGCGGATTACAGAGGGATTGAAACATGTTATGCAGCTACAATTGTTCAAAAAGGAAATAAATCTTGTTCTTATGGTTGTTTGGGTTATGGAGATTGTGTGTTAGCATGTAATTTTAATGCAATTGAAATAGGAAAAGAAGGCATCCCTGTTATAGATAGAGAAAAATGTACTGGATGTGGTATGTGTGTTAAAGCATGTCCAAAACATTTACTTGAGCTCCACCCAATTTCAAGAAAGTTCTTTGTTTTCTGTAAGTCTCTTGATAATGGAAAAACTTCGAGAGCTAATTGTAAAAATGCGTGTATTGGTTGTAAGATTTGTATAAAAGGTGCTAATAATGAAGAGATTGTTGTTGAAAACAACCTTTCTAAAATAAATAATATTGAAATCTTAAATAATGAAGAAGCAATGAAATGGGTTGGCAAATGTCCTACAAAAGCAATAGGTTTTTTGGAGTAAATCTTTTTTGAGTGGATAGTTATAGTTTTTCTGCCATATCTTCTTTTAAAAAATGTCCAAAGTCATTTGAGTATAAATATATAAAAAAGATTCACGAGGCTTTTTTTTCAATAGAATCATATATGGGGACATCTGTGCATGAAATTTTAAGATGGGCATATGAACAAAAGCAAAAAAATATTGAATTGCAAATAGATGACATTAATAATCAATACAAACATTTTTGGGACAAAGGATCCCTGTGGAAAGTTAAAGTAATTAAATCGGATAAAAGCATTGGGGATTATTTTGATCAAGGTCTTGAATTATTAACATCTTATTTTCAAAGAGTTTTTTGTTTTGACAAGAGTGTGTCATTGCATTTAGAGCACAAGTTTGAAATTTTATTGGATAATGATATTAAATATAAAGGTATTATTGATAGAGTTTCAAAAACTCAAGATAAAGTTATTAGAATAATTGATTTCAAAACAGGTAAGGTATCTCATCCTCTGGAAACTCTTCAACTTCCATCTTATGCTTTGTATGTATTTGAACAAAATGTAGATGATAAAATCGAGTTAGCTTTTGAAGATCTAAAGGAAAAGAGAGAAGTAGTAGTTCCTTTTTTAAGAGAGGATACAAAGAGAGTAAAGTTAAATTTAATAGAAGAAATCACTCGTATAAAAAACACAGATACTTTTAAGGCTAAACCCTCTATTTTATGTATGTGGTGTGGTTACAATAACATATGTGAAAACCCTCATGATTCAGTGAAGAAAGTTGTAGAAAATAGAGATTTGTTTAATTCAGAAGATGAATATGAAAAATGTTGTCCAAGGTGTGGAGGGATCTTAAAAGAGCGCAAGGGTAAATTTGGAAAATTTATTGGATGCAGCAATTATCCTGAGTGTAAATATACACGAAAAGAATGGTAGTATAAAAAAAATCTCTTAATTTTAGTTAAATCTAATAAATAGATATATTGAGGAAAGGGGGAGAAAAAGGCAGATTATTACAGGTATAATGAGTTGACTTGTAAGGTGATATTTATTATACTTATTATTAAAATCCAAAATAATATTACATCTATATAGGAGGATATAATGCGTAATGTTTTGATTATGGGTGCAGCTGGAAGAGACTTTCATAATTTTAATACATTTATGAGAGGAAACAGAGAGATAAATGTTGTTGCCTTTACAGCCACACAAATTCCAGGTATTGATGATAAAAAGTACCCAAAAGAGCTTGCTGGAGAAGATCAGTATCCTGATGGAATTAAAATTTTTCCTGAATCAGAGATTGAGAATTTAATTGAAGAACTTGATGTTCAGGATGTATATTTTTCATATAGCGACCTTCCTTACAATTATGTGATGAGCAAAGCTGCTAGTGTTAATAAAGCAGGGGCAAATTTTATAATGTTAGGCCCAAATGATACAATGATCAAGAGTAACAAACCTGTGGTTTCAGTTTGTGCTGTAAGAACAGGGTGTGGAAAAAGCCAGACATCAAGAAAAGTAGCTAAAATTTTGCAGGAAATGGGATATAAGGTTGCTGCCATAAGGCATCCTATGCCTTATGGAGATTTAGTTAAACAAAAAGTTCAAAGGTATGCATCTTTGGAAGACCTGAAAAAGAATGAGTGTACTATTGAAGAAATGGAAGAATATGAACCTCATATTGTTAATGATATTATAGTATATGCAGGTGTTGATTATGAAGCTATATTGAGAAAAGCCGAAAAAGAGGCGGATATTATTTTATGGGATGGTGGTAACAATGATTTTCCGTTTATAAGATCAGACCTTGAGATTGTTGTTGTAGATCCTTTCAGAGCAGGTCATGAGATCTCTTATTATCCTGGAGAAGTAAATTTTAGGAGAGCAGATGTTATTGTTATAAATAAAATAGATACTGCAGACCTGGAGAATATTCTGAAGATAAGAGAAAATATAAGAAAATATAATCCTGAAGCTGTTGTTATTGATGCTGCTTCCCCGGTTTTTGTAGATAAGCCTGATGAAATAAGGGGTAAAAGAGTACTTGTCGTTGAGGATGGTCCAACACTTACACATGGTGGAATGAAGGTTGGGGCAGGAGTAATGGCTGCTTTTAAATATGGTGCAAAGGAACTTGTTGATCCAAGGTCATGTACAACTGGTGAGATAGCGGAGACCTTTCAAAAATATCCTAAAATTGGAATGTTACTTCCAGCAATGGGATATGATAAACAACAGATAAAAGATCTTGAAGAGACTATTAATAAAGTTGATTGTGATACTGTTATTATTGGAACACCAATAAATCTTAATAGAATTATAAATATAAATAAACCAGCTGTAAGGGTTACTTATGAACTTGATGAAATAGGTGATCCAACATTAGAGGAAGTTTTAAATAAAAAATTTGCAAAATAAGATTAAGGGGAAAGTTTATTTTTTTAGAAAAAAAATAGCTTTAAAATGAAAAAAAATTTAATTTTTGAGTTTAAGAAAGTAACTGTCAAATTCCAGCAAGAAGCAAAGTGAAGGAGATGAAAGTGGAAGTAAATCTTAATATTGATAATAAAGATATTTTGTTAATTAAGGATTATTTAGAAGGGAAATTGATCCCTGTCAAATTATATGATTTGGCTAAACATATTGCTTTTTTTAAAACTCAGGATAATAGAAAAAATAAAGTTAAGATATATAACCCAAATTGTGAGTACAAAGTTGGAGATCTTGTCTATAAAGAATATCATGGGAAACTTCCCATTGGCTCTAAAAAGAATATTGAACTAAATATGGGAGTTGTCTTAAAAGTTACTGAGATAAAAGAAAATTTTGGATTGGACCAGATTAAATTGGAGTATGATGGTACTTCATTATTTAGGAAATATACAGAATATTTGTATAGACAAAAAATTGATTTATTGTTACCACATAAACAGGAAAAACCATGTGAGAAGAGCACATATTTGCCTGAAGAAGATGATCCCAGGAATATGCAGGAGCCACTTATAGAAAGAGACTTTAACACTTTGAAAAAAAAGTTGGTTATTGCTATGCGTAGAGAACCTGATATTGATGTAATAAATGATAGAGTTCTTAGTGATAAAAACTTAAAAAAAATCGAACCTGAGATCTTTGATAAGATCAGAGAGTTTTTGAAAGAAAATAAATCTTCGGAAACAAGCGAATTTCTGGTTGAGAATTTTTTGAAGGTTAAATCTGATGATAAAGAGTTCGAAGCTTATTGTTTTGCTTTGAATTATAGGATGGAAACGGATTATAAAATTGATTTTCGATTGGTAGATTTAAAGGGTTGGGGAAAGTGGAACTTAATCTCAGTAATATATTATTTGAAAAAAGATTCTTTGATAAGTGAAGAAAATCCGTTATTAAAAAAAATTATCTTTGAAAATAGGATAAACATTAGTAATAGAAGGAAAAAGCTTGAGGAAAGTATATTTAATAATGAGTCTTATCGATATTTTTTAACAGAGAGAGAAGTATGCTCAGGTGCTTTAAGATTAAAAACGGGAATTTACGATTTTGAAGACTCTATTGAGATTGAAGCAATTGATATTAATTCAAAAAAATCTTATGTATTATTTTATTACACTGATGGGAATTTAATTCTTGGACTTAGAGATTTGTTTGATAGTTACAAAGTTTTACAGGGAACGAGCCTTATTTTTGAACAATTAGCTGACAACAAATTTCAATTTAGTATAAGGACAAGCAAAAAGGGAACAATTGCTGATAAAATTGTTTATGATAATGAAAAAAAAGCATTTAAAGCAGTTGATGAAAAAATCGCATCTCCAGTTTTTGTAAATAAATCTATATTCCTTGAGTCTGACATTTATAGTGCTATATATGAGAGAACTGATGATTTTAAGAAAATTGCGGTGTTTAATAAATTAATACATAAAGCATTTATTGAGTTTGGAATAAAAGAGAAAAATTATGAAATTCATATATTAAAATTATACCATATTTTAGATCTTATCTTTCCAGTATATTTAAAAACGGTTGAAGAAGTTATTTTAAGTAACCCTGAATTTATTCCTTCTGAAAAAATGCCAGGAGTTTTTTATCTTGATTCTGATTCTGTTATTGAGATTGAAGAGGAAGAGAAAAATAGACGTTCAAAGCTAATTGATGAGAAAAAGAAAAGAAGAGAAGAACTAAAAAGAGAAAGAATTAAGGAAGAATTAAAGGAAAAAGATGAAATAAGGCTAAAGAGAGAAGAGAGGCGAAGGAAAAGAGAAAAAGAGATGATGGTGAAGGAGAGAATGATAAAAGAGAGAGAAGGGAGAAAGGAAGAAAAGCTGAGAATAGCTAAGTTTGAAAAACCTAAAAGACAATTAAGGCCAAAAGAAAAAGCAGTGAGAGAGATAAGAGATTCAAGCTTTAAAAAAGAATATAGACCAAAGGATAAAGAAGAAGTATTTAAAAGAAGAGCTCCTGTTTCAGGACCAGAAATTATAATACCTTTGGAAAAAGAGTCTGCCAGGAGAGTTCATGCGAAGAAGATAAAGAAAAAGATCGATTTAGAAAAACCTCTAAAAACAAAAAAGATTGTAGATAGAAGGGATACTGAAGAAGCTATAGACCTGGATGAAATAAAAAAAGAGATAAAACTGGAAAAATTAAAGGAAAAGGTTTTAGACAAGGAGAAGATAAAAGTAAAGACCGAAAAAAGGAAGAAGGTCGTATATAAAGATGATAAAGATTTTGGAAGTGTATTTGCTTCAAAGCTTGATGCAGTCGTTAAAAAACAGGATGAGACAAAAAGGAAGAAAAAGGGGGAAAAAACTAAAAAATGAAGCTTGTATACTCAAAATGGATGAAAGAACTTGATTCTCAAACTATAAACAATATAGGTGTCCCATCTATAGTTTTAATGGAAAATGCTTCAAGAGGTGCTGCAGATTTTTTTTCAGAAAAATATGATCTTAAGATATATAAAAATATTGTTATAATAGTTGGAAAAGGTAATAATGGGGGAGATGGTATTGCTTGTGGAAGGAGATTATCTCAAAAAGGTTATAATGTAGAGTTTGTTTTGCTTTCATCTTATGAAAAATTTAATATTGACCCTGAGATAAATTTTAATATAATAAAAAAACTAAATTTGGATTATTCAATAATAAAAACAGCAGATGAGTTAAAAATAATTCTTAAAAAGTATAATAAATATGATACTTTTTTAGTTGATTCAATATTTGGGATTGGGATAAATAAACCTGTTAAGAAAGGATTTTATTCTGAAATTATAAATTTAGTAAATGAGTCTGATTTTAGGGTTGCCTCAATTGATATTCCTTCAGGGATTTCTGATTCATTTCTTCCCGAAGAAGGAGTACATATCAATGCTGATATAACTGCAACTTTTCAAAATTTAAAATTATCACATATCTTTACTGATGGAAATAAATACTGTGGGAATATAAGGATCATAGATATTGGGATTCCAAAAGTATTAGTTGAGCAAGATAAATATTATATCGAGATAATTGAGCCTTCTGATTTTAGAAATTTGTTTCAAAAAAGAGAAATTGATGCACATAAAGGGAAGTATGGACATGTGCTTAATGTTTCAGGCTCCATTCAAAAACCTGGTGCTGGAATTTTAAGCTCTCGTGCGATTTTAAAAGCAGGTGCAGGATTATGCACTGCTGCTGTTTGTAAAGAGAATAGAGCGCTCGTAATTAATGCCAATCCTGAAGTAATGACACTTGTTTACGAAAAAAATATTGATATTATAAAGAGATTAAATGAGTTTAATTGTATTTTAACAGGTCCTGGGCTTGGAGATAATGATAATACATACGAGATTGTTTCAATGCTCATAAAAGAATCTAAAGTGCCTTTGATTTTGGATGCAGATTCTATAAATGTTTTAAAAAACAGGAAGGAAATACTTAAATTAAAAAGAGCAGTTCCTATTGTTATTACACCACACCTTGGTGAGTTCTCAAGACTAACTGGATTGTCTGTTTTAGAAATAAATAAAGATCGTATTAATATAACAAGAGACTTTGCTATGGAGTTTAATACTTTTGTGGTTTTAAAGTCACACAATACGCTTATTGCAACACCTGAAGGTAATGTGTATGTAAATCAAACAGGTAACCCTGGCATGGCTACTGCAGGTAGCGGAGATGTTTTAGTAGGAATAATTGCAGGATTCGTCTCTCAATTTATAGGAAAATATAGTCTGGATATTATTCTTGAAGCAGCTGTTTTTTTACATGGATTCTCTGGAGATATAGCTGTTAGAAAAAAGGGTGAAAAAAGCCTTATAGCTTCTGATATTATAGATTGTTTTTCTGATGCAATTTTAAATTTAGATGATTTTAAAAGTCAATTCGAATTCTCCTGATAGCACTTTCAAATTAGGAGAAAAATTTGGTCAACTCTTAAAGGGCGATGAAGTAATCCTTCTTTGTGGAGATCTGGGTGCAGGTAAAACTCTATTTACAAAGGGTATTGCTTCTTCATTGGGGATAAATCCAGATAATGTTGTGAGTCCTACATTTGTTATAATGAATAAATTTGAGGGTGATTTACATACTCTTTTGCATTTTGATCTATATAGATTGGGGGAAAATATAGACAATAATGTTCCTGAAATTGACGAGCATATTAATGAAAACATAATTATTGTTGAATGGGCCCAATATTTAAGCCCTTCATATTTTAGATTAAAGAATTCAATTGATATTAATTTCAGTGTTAGAGACAATTATATAAGAATCATAAAAATCAAAACAAGCCTTGATTATATAAATTTTAATTTTATTTAGGGATTTTTTTATAAAGTTTTATTTATTAAAAGAAAAAATTTACTCCGAAATTGAATGTAAGCCCACTCATGTCTAACTTTTCAAAACCCTCAAAATAGGATGAGAGATCATCTTTTAAGTATAAATATCTTGCTTCAAACGATATACCAAAAGATCTTCTTATCTTGAATACAATTCCTGCTCTACCATTAAAACCTAAAGAGAGTTTATCACTTTCAGCATATCCATCACTTATTGTTCCATCTTCAAAGTCAATAAAATCTCCCCACTGTTCATATTTCCATGCATATAAACCGCAGCCGCCACCTATGTAAGGAACAATCCTTTTTCTATGGCCAATTGGATACATTTTAAGGTTAATTTCGAATGAATTTATTCTAAGAGAAAGGTTCTGATAGATAGGACTACCGTCATCATATTCGTAATCCCTGTACATTGAGTACTCTTCATGTTTATAATGCCCTGTTTCAAAGGAAAGAGAAAGTTGCTTATTAGCAAAGAATTCATATTCCATTGCATAATAGGCATCACGAAAATCATCTTTGTTAAAGCTTAGATTCTCCATGTTCACATCCCATAGATCAGAACCTAAAGATGGCACAAACAACCCGATTTTAAAATTCAAGCTATTTTGAGCTTTTAAAGAAAATAAACCAATTGTTATGATTAATAAAAGAACAAAAAATATTTTTTTCATTTTTTACCTCCAAAAAAGATATGCAATTTTAATGCCAGGTTTATTTGGTCAAAAACATGGAAAAATGTCCTTTTTATAGGACACAATATGAAAAAATGTAACTTTTTTATGACACATATGCAGGATAGAGGCATTCTGTTTGAAAGAAAAATCCGATTAATTTTCTTTAACTTTTACACAAGGGAATATAACAATTGTGATAATACCCATTATAATAAGTGCATAGCTTAACCCAATAAATTGGGCAAAAAGCCCCATTAAAAATGAAAATAAAGCTGAAAAAATAGACTTTAACTGTGATTCCCCTGAAAGTCCGGTTGCCATTATGTGTGAAGAGATAAATTCACTTATGTATCCAATGTTAAGAGGTCTTCTTAGATTTTCATTCAGGAATGTTAAAACAAAGAAAATGATTGAGAAAATATATAAGTTAAAACCCAGAAATAATCCAGATATTATTACGAAAATTGCACCTGCTACAAAAGTAAGGTTAATGCCAGAGGAAATATTCTTGATCTTTTCTGAAAAAGGGCCTGCAGCCCTTGATGCGTACGAAGTTAATATATATAAAAAAAAGTAAACTAAACCTATGAGAATTGAACTTTTCTGTTTTGTGTCTAAAAAAGTAAATAATGGCAGAGCTATGGCATAGTTTTTTAAAATAGGCTGTAGATAATCTTTTGTTCCTTTATGAAGACCACTAAGAACTGAGGAATTCATAAGTGCTTTAATTGTGAATTTATTTTTAAATATATTAATAAAATCTCTTGTTGTTAATTTTAACCTTTGTTTAACCCTGAGAACAAGATTACCTTTTAATGGTTTTATTTCTCCGTCAAGAAATTTTGGATAAGAAAACATTAAAAAGAGTTCTAAAATATATGGAATAATGGATGCAAGAAACACGATTTTGTAAGAACCTGTGCGAAATACAAGGCACATAGCAATAATAGATGATAGAGCCGAGCCTAATTGAGAGGCACTTCTTGTATATCCATAATAGTGTATTTTTAAGTGTTTTATTTTTTTAATCTCAAGGTAAGATAGGATCATAGCTTTATGAGTTCCTGTGCGAAATGCCTCACCAATGGAGAAAAAAATCATTGCAATAATATATGAAGTAAATCCAGGAAGAGAATAAAAGATAATAAAAGAGAAAATATATGAGGTGAAAGAAAAGATCATAGATTTTCTTCTTCCAAAGCTATCTGCGATTATTCCGGTTGGAAGTTCAAATATATTTGTTGCTATCTCTCTGATTGAGTAGAGTAGTCCAATCTGTATGTAATTAATTCCCATTTCAAGGAAAAAAAGTATGAGAAATGGTTCAAAAAAGCGAAGATTTTTCAAGAAACCATATGTTGAGAATTTATAGAATTGAAGATTCTTTGGAATCTTTTCCATTTCACATTATAGCATATACGATGGATATTTTTTTCGTCATTTAAAATCTTTCTTTTTACTTTAAAAAATGTTAGAATGTCGCTTGAATTTAAAAATAGGAGAATTTGGATTATGACAAAAAAAATTATTATTCTATTAGTATTAACTTTTTTCTTAGCTCAAGGCATTGCTTTTAGTGCTGGGGATGAAATCCCGAAAAAAGTTTTAAAATTAGAGAAAAAAGGGGATAAAGCTCTAAAGAAGAATGAATTGGATAAAGCATTGGAATATTATAATGAAGCATTAAAACTCTATTCAGAATATGATCAGATTCATTGTAAGATTGCGTCTGTATTCACTGCTCAGAAAAATGATATTAAAGCTCTCAAACATCTTGAAAAGGCATTGGAAATAAATCCTGAAAATAGTATGGCAGCCAAAACATTAATTCAAAAATGTTTTATTTTAGCTAGTGAACAGTTGAGGCAGAATAAAATTGATAAAGCTAATGAATATTATTTAAAGTTGATAGGAGTTGCTAATGCAGAAAATCTTGGGAAAGATTTTTATTCGCAATCATTATATCAGCTGGGACTTGATTATTTTTCTAAAAAAGAGCATAAAAAATCAAATGAGTATTTATTAAAATTGCTAAAAATACCTGGAGTTGAGAATGATTTTGCTAAGTTTTTTTCAATAGCTCATTATTTGATAGGTATGAATTTTGCTCAACTGCAAGATTTCAAAAAATCTGATGAGTGCTTATTGAAATTTTTAGAAATGAACAAAGAAGATTCATCCAGCCAGATTGTAGCAATAGCAAACTTTATCATTGGTTCGAACAATTTTGAATTGTTAGAAAAAAAGGCAAAAAAGATAGAAGAGGATGCTTCAATAAAAAAAGTTAGAGATAAAAAGCTAAAAATAGCTGAATTGGCAAAAGAGAAGAAAACTATTGAACCTTATCTTAAAAAGGCTATTGAAATAAAACCAGATATTGAGGATGCTTATAAATATTTAGGCAACTATTATATGAGATGCCAGATGAAAGAAGAAGCTTTGAAAGTTTATAAGTTGCTGAATGAAAAATTTCCAAATTCTCCACAAGTACTGGTTTATAAAAAGATTGTGGAAGATATTGAAAAAATAATCTCTAAAGAAAAGAAAGATAAGTAAGTTAACTTAATTTAATATTTAATCTAAAATTTATATAATAGGATCTCTCTGTAAATTTTTTTAAAAAGCAAACTTGATAGTAATAGACTCAGATTAATATGATAATTATTCAATTAGATGTTGACAGACCCTAAAAATTGTATTATTATTGATTTGTTGGATAAAAAAATTATACTGTGGAATGGCTATTTGTTATAGATATTTCACAAAATAAGGAGATAAAATATGGGAAAAATTATTGGAATTGACCTTGGAACAACAAATTCTTGTGTTTCTGTAATGGAAAAAGGAGAAATAAAGATCATAGAGAATTCTGAAGGGGGTAGAACAACTCCTTCTGTTGTAGGGTTCACAAAGGATGGAGAGAGGCTTGTGGGACAGGTTGCAAAGAGGCAGTCTGTAACTAATCCTGAAAATACCGTATATTCTATAAAGAGATTTATGGGAAGAAGGTATAGGGAAGTTGCTGAAGAAATAAAGATGGTTCCTTATAAAATTGTCAAGGGGCCAAAGGATGGAGCTAGAGTTGAGGTTATGGGAAAACAGTATTCTCCTCCTGAAATATCTGCTTTGATTTTGCAGAAATTAAAAAAGGCAGCTGAAGATTATCTTGGAGAAAAGGTGACAGATGCTGTTATTACTGTTCCAGCATATTTTAATGATTCGCAAAGACAAGCAACAAAAGATGCAGGGAAAATTGCTGGGCTTGAAGTAAAAAGAATAATAAATGAACCTACAGCAGCAGCACTTGCTTATGGTCTTGATAAAAAAAAGGATCAACTTATTGCTGTTTTTGATTTTGGTGGTGGAACTTTTGACATATCAATTCTTGAGATTGGTGAAAATATTGTTGAAGTAAAATCAACAAACGGTGATACTCATCTCGGAGGAGATAATATTGATCAGAAGTTAATTGACTGGATAATGGATGAGTTTAAAAAAGACCAGGGAATTGATTTATCAAAAGATAAAATGGTACTTCAGAGATTGAAAGAAGCTGCAGAAAAGGCTAAAATTGAACTTTCAACAACAATGGAAACTGAGATAAATCTTCCATTTATTACTGCTGATGCTTCTGGACCGAAACATCTTGTAATGAAATTAACAAGAGCAAAATTTGAACAGCTTACAGATGACATTTTAGAAAAAACCATTGCCCCTTGTAAGATTGCTGTAAAAGATGCTGGAATTAGTGTTTCTGATATAAAAGAGGTGGTTCTCGTAGGTGGTTCAACAAGAATTCCAAAGGTTCAGAAAATCGTTAATGATTTTTTTGGAAAAGAGCCATGTAAGGGTGTTAATCCTGATGAGGTTGTTGCAGCTGGGGCTGCAGTTCAGGGAGCTGTTCTTGGCGGAGAAGCAAAGGATATACTTTTGCTTGATGTTACTCCTTTATCTCTTGGGATTGAAACTCTTGGTTCTATAGCTCATAAACTGATTGAAAAGAATACAACTATTCCCACAAAGAAAACAGATGTATTTACAACAGCTGAAGATAATCAGCAAAGTGTTGAAATACATATCCTGCAGGGTGAAAGGGAAATGGCACAGGATAATAGGACTCTTGGGAGATTTACTTTAACTGGTATTCCTCCATCACCGCGTGGAGTTCCTCAGATTGAAGTGACTTTTGACATAGATGCAAATGGTATACTTAATGTTTCAGCAAAGGATAAGGCAACTGGTAAGCAACAGGCAATAACTATTACATCATCAAGTGGATTATCTGAAGATGAAATTAATCAAATGGTAAAAGATGCTGAAAAACATGGAGAAGAGGATAAAAAGAAAAAAGAGGCTATTGAAAATAAAAATAAATTAGACCAGCTTGCATATGGGCTTGAAAAACTCGTAAAGGAGAATAAAGATAAAATACCTGAAGATATGGTATCTGAGGTTGAGGAATCTGTTAAGAGTGCAAGAGAAGTTGTTAAAAGCGGAGATGACAATCGGATTTTGGAAGAGATTGAGAAGATCAATAAATTGACATCCAGGCTTTCTACTGAACTATATAAAACTGCAGGTGCTCAAGCGGAACAACAGCAACCTCAAGATCAAAAAGATGCTGAGGAGAAAAAAGAGGAACCTAAAACATCTTCTGAAGAGGGAGAGGTTATAGATGCTGAATATGAAGATATAGATAAGGACAAAAGTAAAGAATAAAGGCTATCCCCATTACATAAAAGAATCTCTTACTTAGAGATTGAAAAAAAGGCAGCTCTAAAAAGGGCTGCCTTTTTTTTATACTTCATTTAATAAAATTCACAATCCTTTGAGATAGGGTTTTGTTTTTGCATAATTTATAAAAACTTTCTGGAATTTTTCAGGTATATCTATAATTTTATTACTATATATTAACAGAAATATTTTAGCTGAATATTGCTTGAAGTGTTCAAGATAACACTTTTTTACAGGATTTTTTGTAGGAGATTTCAATCGTAAAGGATCTATATATCTTCTGTTTTTCTGGAGGCCATAGTGTAGATGAGGACCAGTGGATCTGCCTGTATTTCCAACATATCCTATTATTTCTCCCTGATTTACCTTTACGCCTGAACCTATTCCCTTTTTTATTCTACTCAGGTGATAATAGTGGCTTATATATCTATTCGGATGTCTTATCATAATATATCTGCCCATTATGCGATTATACCCTGTTTTTTTTATATAACCTGTTGCAGAGGCTCTAATTTTTGTGCCTACAGAAGCTCCAAAATCAACCCCATTGTGTTTTGCGGAAAACCCTAAAACAGGGTGACGTCTCATTCCATATCTGGAGGTTACTCTCATAAATGGGAGTGGGCACCTTAAAAACATCTTTTTAACTGCTCTGCCATCTGGATGAAAAAAGGCAGTTTTACCCTCCGGACTTGTGTATCTTATAATTTTGATTGATTTACCCCTATTTATAAATTCTGCAGCAAGTATGTCTCTATACTTTACAAATTTATTGTTTAGATATTTCTTTTCTACTAAAACCACAAAAGTATCATTCTTTCTAATATCTCTATTAAAATCTATATCATACTCATAAAGGGATGCAAGTATATCTGCTAATTCAGGTTTTTCTCCGAGCTCTAAAATTGATTCAAATAAAGAATCCTTTATTTTTCCTCTAATGATATTTGTCTTTATAACATAAGGAATAATGATTAATTTACCTTTAAATGTCCCATCTTTATCTTTTACAATATTAAGTAAGGAATCTGAATTTACTTCATATTTTAATTTTTTTATTTCATTATCTTCTTTATAGAGGATGAATTTATTTCCAGCTCTGATTTTCTTCAGATTATAAACAGGTTTTATATCAAAAAAGAGTTTATATGCAGTCTGGCGTTCCATACCTGCTCTTTCTAAAGTATTAATTATTGTATCTCCCTTTTGAATTTTATTCTCCAGTTTGACTAATTTTTTCTTTCCTGGCAGTCTTTTTTTTATTGGTATATCTAATTTTTTATTCTTTATTACCTGAATACCTTCTTTTTCATTTTTTTTTACTAAAAAAATAGAGACAAAGATTACAATTGCAAAAATAAGTAAGATTCTTATTTTATTTTGTGAAAAAAATCTCTTTCTCAATTTCATGGCGTTATTTTAATCTAAAAGAGTAATAAATACAAATTTGAAACTGTTGCTCATTTTCCAAAACTGAATAAATACAACTTATATACTTGAGTTATATCTAATTTTTGATTTTCAACTTTATTTATTTTATAATACTTTTGAACACAAATGATTTTCTGGGGAGTTAAGAAATGTCCAATAAAAAAACAATGAAAAAAATCTCAAAAATTTTATTATTATTCTTTTTATCTTTTTTATTCTTGTTTTATTCGAATGCTAAAAGCATCTCAAAAAATGGCTCTACTATTATAAAAAATCTTAGAAAAACAAAAACAGAAAATATAAATTTAAAATCAGCATATAATGTTCGTTTTGGTAAGACACCTCTTTATTTTATACAAAATAGAGGTCAGTTTAATAAAAAAGCTCTCTTTTATGCAAGAACATCGAAATACTTTATATGGATTACAAAAAAGGGAGTTATATTTGATTCAGTAAGAAAAAACAAAGAAGATAAAACTAAAAACTCAACACTAAAAACTCAACACTCAAAACTAATAAAGCGTGATGTATCAAGACTATTGTTTAAAGGAGCAAACAAAAGCCCGGAAATAGTTCCTGTTGATACAACAAACTATAAGGTAAATTATTTTACAGGAAAAGATAAATCAAAATGGAAAACAGGAATAAGCACATCAAAAGCAGTTGTATACAAAAACATATATCCGGATATTGATCTTAAGGTTTATGGAAATGAGAAACAAATAGAGTATGACTGGATAGTAAAACCAGGAAGGAACCCAGCTAACATAAGGTTTGAGTTTAAGGATGTTAAAGGTACAGAACTAGACAATAAAGGAAATATAATAATAACAACAGAATTTGGCAAGATTATTCATAAAAGACCTTCAGCATATCAAAGAAAAAATAATAAGGTTGATGTAAGATTTAAAAAACTTTCTAAAAATTCATACACATTTAATATAGGCAAATATAATAGGACAGAAGAGCTTATAATCGATCCTTTAGTCCTTTTATATTCAACTTATATTGGTGGAAATGGCATTGACGGTGGATACGGTATAACAGTTGATGCTAATGGATGTGCTTATATTACTGGGAGTACAGATTCTACAGATTTTCCTTTACAAAATCCTTATATGAATCATACAGGAGATAATTATTGTGATGTGTTTATTACAAAGTTATCAGCAGATGGACAATCGTTAGTTTTTTCAACATTTCTCGGGGGAAGTGATTGGGATTTTGGCTCCGGTATAGCAGTTGATGCTAATGGATGTGCTTATATTACTGGACAAACATTCTCCACTGATTTCCCTTGTCAGAACGCATACCAGGGTTCAAATGCTGGTTGGACCGATGTATTTATTACAAAGTTATCAGCAGATGGACAATCGTTAGTTTTTTCAACATTTCTCGGGGGAAGTAGAGATGATGAAGGCTGTGCTATAGCAGTTGACTCATCGGGTGCTGCTTATGTTACAGGACTTACAGGTTCTACAGATTTTCCTTTGAAAAACTCTATTATGGATTGTCAAGGGCCTGATGATGTATTTGTCACAAAGCTCTCTAAAGACGGGAAATCATTAATTTACTCAACGTATCTTGGGGGTAATGGCAGTGATCTTGGATATGGAATAACAGTTGATGCTAATGAATGTGTCTATATTACTGGATATACAGAGTCCCGAGATTTTCCCTTAAAAAATCCTTATATGAGTTATCGAGGAAGTAATGATCATGATGATTTAGATGTATTTGTATCAAAGCTCTCTACAGATGGGCAATCATTAGTATATTCAACTTATCTCGGTGGGAATTCGCATGACTATGCAACTGGTATAGCAGTTGATGCTAATGGATGTGCTTATATTACTGGAGAAACAAAGTCTACAGATTTTCCATTACAAAACCCATATATGAGTTATCCAGAAGATAATGATAGTAATGCATTTGTTACAAAGTTCTCAGCAGATGGACAATCTTTACTATACTCAACTTATATTGGTGGGAGTGATAATGATTGGGGGTGGAAAATAGCAGTTGATGCTAATGGATGTGCTTATATTACTGGACTTACAGATTCTACAGATTTTCCATTACAAGATCCTTGTATGAGAGATCCAGGAGATAATTATTGCGATGCATTTGTTACAAAGTTCTCAGCAGATGGACAATCTTTACTATACTCAACTTATCTTGGGGGAAGTTTCTATGACTATGGAGGTGGTATAGCAGTTGATGCTAATGGCGGTGTTTATATTACTGGAGAAACACGGTCTGAAGATTTTTATATAAAAAACTCTATCATGAGTTATCAATGGTCTGGAGATGCATTTGTAGTAGTCTTTAAGCCTATTGTCCTGAATATATCAGGTAAAAGAAAAACAGAGAGAGCCTGGATAATAAATAGGAATTATGCAGAGCTTAATCTTTTAGTAGAAAATCCTTCACAAGTAAATGTGTCAAAGTATGTGATATATAAAAAAATAGATGATGGAACCTATGAAGTACTCAATGAGTTTTCAGATTCTTCTCTTATAGAAGATTCTTATACTTATATAGACAAATTTCTTGATAAGGATAAAATATACACATACAAATTCATTGCATACGGTTCAAGTAACAACATAATTGCGATATCCAATAAAACAATCATATAAAAAAAATATAATTGGAGATTTTCCAAAACTGAATAAATACAGCTCGTGTACTTGAGTTATATCTAATTTTTGATATAATGATTTATCATGTTTAATTTTATCCTGCGAAAAATATTTGGAACAAGAAATGAAAGAGAATTAAAGAAATTCGTCCATTACGTTGAAGCAATAAACAACCTGGAACCAGAGATTAAAAAACTTTCAGATGAAGAACTTAAGAGTTTTACAAACAAATTTAAAGAGAGATTAAAAAAAGGGGAACCCCTGGATGATATTCTTATTGAAGCCTTTGCAGTTGTT
>JAUWNT010000146.1 GCA_030612495.1 Candidatus Aminicenantota bacterium | reverse complement strand
TTGTATACTTAAAATTTGCATCTTTATGGAAAATAGAATTTGAAAAATCCTCATAGCTGTTGAATTCCGAATACTTAAAAAGCGCTTCATCACGATATTTTGTTTCCTTAAAATCTGATTTTTTTAAGAATTTTACATATTTAAATGCAGATTTACCTTTAAATTCGCATCCCGTAAATATTGCATTATCATAGAACACAACATTATGTACGGTTTTTTCTTCTTCATCATTAATATAAGCAAGAAAATCATTTGCAAAAGAACAGTTAACAAATGATACAGGAACACGTACATGCACGATGTATTCTTTATGACCCAAACTTGACTTCTTTAATGTAATATCTTTTACAGACCTGAAATCAACATCTCCCATAATCTCAACATTGTTGTAAAAAATTGCTTCTCCTTTGTTAATCTTTTTAATAATATCATTTGCCTTTACCTGAGCTCTTGAATAGCAAAGAACTGAGACAAAAAAGATAATAAGAATAAAAACAATAATTTTTTTCATAGTTTTTTTCCTCCTTTTTTAAAAAAAATATATTTCTAACCTTGTTCTAATATAACGATACAATAGTGCAAAATGTTCCTGAAAAATTCTACCTGGACAAAAAGAGTAAAAATACAATTCGAAATCTTGACAATTTAATAGAATTTGATTACAATTTTTTTAAATTTTATAAGGAGTTAAAATGAAAAAAATTCTAGTAACAGGAGCTGTTGGTCAGATAGGTTCTGAATTAACAATGTATTTAAGAAAAAAACATGGCAATGAAAATGTTGTTGCCGTAGGTCATAGAACAAAACCATCGGAGAAATTATTAAATTCAGGTGCATTTGAATTTCTAAAAATTGAAGACATCAATGAAGTAGAAAATGCCATAAAAAAATACAATATAGGTACTATTTATCATCTTGCTGCAATACTTTCTGCAATTGGTGAAAAAAATCCTCAACTTGCATGGGATGTAAATATAAATGGGCTGTACAATATTCTTGAAGTTTCAAGAAAATACAAATGTTCATTATTTGTCCCAAGTTCAATTGGTGCCTTTGGACCCTCAACACCTGCTGATAACACGCCACAGGATACAATACAAAGACCTACTTCTATGTATGGGGTCACAAAAGTGGCAGGTGAACTTCTTTGCGATTATTATTACACAAGATTCAATGTTGACACAAGAGGAGTTAGATATCCTGGATTGATTTCATATGAAACCTTACCAGGAGGAGGAACTACTGATTATTCAGTTGAAATATTTTATGAAGCAATTAAAAACAAACAATATACATGCTTTCTCAAACATGACACTATGTTAGATATGATGTATATGCCTGATGCAATCAAAGGGTGTGTGGATTTAATGGAAGCTGACCCTGCAAAACTTAAGCACAGGAATGCTTTTAACTTAACAGCAGTTAATTTTACACCTGAACAGATCGCTACTGAAATAAAAAAACACATACCAGAATTTCAAATAGATTATGATGTTGATCCTATAAGACAGGCTATTGCAGATTCATGGCCAAACCACATGGATGACTCAGCTGCAAGAGAGGAATGGGGATGGAATCCTAAATATGATCTTGAATTAATGACAAAAGATATGCTTGAAAAGCTGGAGATAAAACTCAAGAAATAATAATTTAAATTAATTTTATTTTAAGAAAACAGATATTATATCAGATATAGGGCTGTTATATAAGAAGATTATCCATACTTACCCTTCTTGACAGAAAAAGCAAAAAACATTAATATAAAAAACAATGAAATACTTTAAATTGATTTTAATTCTTGCATTAATTATTCTCTTATTGGCTATTTTCTTTAAAGATGCAGATTTTGGAAAAGTTTTTAATGAAATAAAAAATATTAACCCTATTTATCCCCTTTTATTTATACTTGGAATATTTATAAATATGATTGTAAGAAGTTATAGATGGGGCCTTATTCTCAAACAATATAAAAAAAAAATATCTTTAAAGACATTGATTAATTTTACTGCAATTGGTTTTTTTATAAATTTCCTTCCTGGAAGAGTAGGAGAGATCGCCAGAGGAATATTGATAGCGAGAAAAGAAAAGATAAATCAAAGTTATGGCCTTGCTTCTGTTATAATAGAAAGATTGATAGATGTGCTAATGGTTGTTATCTTATTTTTAGTATCACTCTCTTTTATAAGAGATAACAACACCCCTTTTATGATGAATTTAAAAAAGATATCATATTTTATGCTTCCCATTATTGTATTTGTTTTTCTCTTATTTTATTTTATTAACTCAAAAAAAATATTTTCTTATGTTGAAAAAACCATATGTTTCCTTGCAAAGATACTACCGCACAAATTCAGAGAAAAAGCTGTTAATTTCATGTTGAATTTTATTAAAGGATTAAGGCTGAATTTAAGATTTGTTGATTTCTTAAAACTTTTTCTCTCTTCTTTGCTTGTATGGATAGTTTTAATCCCCTTTTACTGGATCTTAATGAAAGGATTTGATATAAATGTTAGTCTGTTTGAGACTATTCCTTTTTTTAGTATAACTGTAATAGCTGCTGCAATTCCTACTCCTGGAATGGCAGGCAGTCTTGATGCTGGAGCAAAACTGGGTTTAATAGCATTATTTAAAGTAACTGAAAGTACTGCAGTTGCATATACTCTTGTTTTCCACTTCCTGATTTTATTACTTATTACGATTTTTGGTCTAATATCTTTATGGATGCAGGGATTGAATTTTAAAATGATAAAAAATATAAAGGATAAAAAAAATGAAATGCCCTCAGTGCAATAATTTAGAAGACAAAGTAATAGAAACAAGAGAAAGTAAAGATGGAAATTATATTAGAAGAAGAAGAGAATGTTTGAATTGCGGAAAGAGATTTACAACATATGAGAAATTTGAAAATATTCCTCTAACTGTTGTAAAGAAAGATGGGAGAAGAGAAGAATTTGATATTGATAAAGTAAGAAAAGGCCTTTATCGTGCTGTTGAAAAAAGACCTGTTCCTACAAAACAAATAGAACAAATCTCTTTCCAAATTGAAGAAATGGTTTCTAACAGTGAAAAGGAAGTAAATACAAAAAAAATCGGGGAATATATAATGGAAAAACTAAAATCTCTTGATAAAGTCGCATATGTGAGATTTGCTTCGGTTTATCTTGAATTTAAAAGTCTTGAAGAATTTTTATATGAACTTAATAATTTGCTAAGAAAGGAGGATTAAATGGCAAAAAAAAATTACCCTTTTTTTGAAATAGAAATAGGAAAAAATTTTTCAAAGGGTATTAGTACAAATGTTGACTGGGAGCCAAGAACAAATATAATTGAAACCAAAAATTCATTGATTGTTGAAGTTGAACTCCCGGGTGTAAATAAAGAAGATGTTTCTATCTTTCTACAAAGCAGCAGGGAATTAATAATAAAGGGAGTAAAAAAACAACCTAAAACGGATAAAGATCAGGTTACATATTATCTATTTGAAAGAGAATTTGGAAACTTTTATAAACATATTGTAATTGATATTTTTTTAGATACCTCAAATATCAAATCAGCTATGGATAATGGAGTTTTAACAGTTAAAATAGCTAAAAAAAACAGCAAAACAATCTCAGTTGATATTAAATAAAGAGGCAAAAATGGCAAATGAAAAAAGAGAAAAAAACAAAGATGTAAAAAAAAGTGAAATCAAAAATAAATTGAAAATCCCGGAAACTCTTCCTGTTCTTGTACTAAGAGATATAGTGGTTTTTCCATATATGATCGTTCCCCTATATGTTGGCAGGCCTAAATCAAAAAAAGCTGTTGATGAAGCATTGAATTCAAATAGACTGATAGTGCTTTTAACCCAAAAAGATGGAAATATTGAGGATCCATCAACAAACGATTTATATATGTCTGGTACTGTTGCATTGATTGTTAGAATGTTAAAACTTCCAGATGAAAGAATAAGAGTGCTGGTCCAGGGAGTTTCAAGAATAAAAGTAAAGACAATTGAAGATAATACAAATATAATGACTTCAAAAATCGACATTATTGAAGATAAAGAACCTAAAAAGTTACAGTTAGAAGAAAAAGCTCTTATAAAAAACGTACGCCAGAAATTTGAACAAACAGCAAAATTAGGCAAGCAAATTCCTAATGAAATTTTTATTATTATTGAAAACATTGATGAACCAGGAAAACTTGCTGATATTATTGCATCGAATCTCGATTTGAAAATAGAAGACTCAGAAAAGATTCTTAAAGAAGAAGATCCTTTAAAAAGATTACAAAAGGTCTATGAATTTTTAACTTATGAATTAGAAATGCTAAATGTTCAAAACAAGATAAACATGAGAGCTCAAGGTGAAATGGACAAAAGCCAAAAGGAATATTTCCTGAGACAACAACTAAAAGCAATACAGAAAGAATTGGGCGAAGAGGGAGAAAATGCAGAAGAAATAAATAGCTACCGTAAAAAGTTAAAAGAAATTAAAATGCCTAAAAACGCAAAAAAAGAGGTTAAAAAAAATATTGAAAAATTACAGAAAATGCATCCTGAATCAGCTGAAAGCACAGTTGTAAGAAATTACCTGGATTGGATGTTAGAACTCCCATGGTCTATTTCAACAAAAGATAATTTAAATATAAAAAGAGCTAAAAAAATATTGGATGAGGACCACTATGGACTTGAAAAAGTAAAAGAAAGAATACTTGAATACTTGAGTGTAAAAAAACTAACTAACAAAACCCATGGCCCAATACTTTGTTTTGTAGGCCCTCCTGGCGTTGGTAAAACATCACTTGGTAAATCAATTGCAAGAGCATTAAACAAAAA
>JAUWNT010000144.1 GCA_030612495.1 Candidatus Aminicenantota bacterium | reverse complement strand
ACAGCAAAAAGATTCGAGCAAGAAAGTAAAGTCAATCAAAAATTGAGGGAGAGCAAGAAAAAGTTGATAGCAGCATTGAGAGAGATGAGAAGAAAAAATTGCCAATTCCCAAAAGAAAATAAAAACCCAGAAATAATTATTCGAAATGAAAGAAAATTACAGGTTGTGGTTTAGATTATATAGTATAGATAAAAAAACGGGAACGATTTGCTGTATTATTTTGAAAAAAGACTTTAGTCTATTTAAAATGAATAGTAGTCAATTTTGGATTTTAACTTAACAAAAAGCCGGGCTTAGTTTTGATTGCTACGAAATATTTTATTTATTAGCAAATTTACCCAAAAAATGATAAAATGAAAATGATAATAGACAAATGATTAATATATCTTTTTCTTTATTTCAGGGTAATATATATAATATGAGATTTTAGTATGTTTTACTTATTATTAAAAAATCTAAGGAAATAATATGCCGAATAAAAATCATTTAAAAGAAATTACACAACAAATTGTAAGTGAAGTTGCTCCTGATAAAATTATCCTATTCGGTTCACGAGCAAAAAAGGAACATAGTAAAGAAAGTGATTACGATATTTTCGTGTTGAAAAATAACCTTACTCACAAGAGAAAACTTGCCCAGAAGATTTACTTAAAGCTCGATGTAGATGTCCCTGTTGATATAATCGTGGAGACTACTAAAAGATATAATCAATTAAAAGATAATCCTTTTCTAATATATAGTGAAATTGCTAAATATGGGCGGGTAATCTATGAAAAATAGAGAAATTATCTTAGATTGGTTAAAAAGAGCCAGAAGTAATTTAGAAAGAGCAAAGATAGGAAAGGTCTCTCAAGGGATACTTTATGAAGATCTATGTTTTGATGCCCAGCAAGCAGTTGAAAAATCTTTGTGATACAGGGGAGTTCTCTGTATCATTTTAAAAGAAGATTTTAGTATATCTTTCAGTCTATTTAAAATTAATAAAAATCAACTTTGGATTTTAACTTAATAAAAAGCCAGATTTAGTTTTGATTGTTTGTTAAGGAATTTTTTCAACACAATTACATTCTAAGTCTGGCTTTTATTAACAAAATTTTTGTTATAGTCAATTTTATCAAAAAATGAAAGGAGTGAATTTAAATGAAAAAATTAATTTATTTAATGGTGGTAATAGCAATTTTAGGGCTTTTTGTATCTGGATGCTCCATACCTCTAAAATTTGTAGTCCCAACTTTAGAGAAAGGAAATCCAAAACCCGAACTTGGTGCACCAAAAATAGAAAGAGGTGTCTTTGTAAATCATGGCTATAGCTCTCCACCTTGGTATCCGCCCGAAGAGGCAACAGATCGTTATCAATGGGGTCCAAAGATTGATTGGGCTGATCCTTCCGTGGAGGTTCTGGTGAATCCAACAGCGAGTGGTGTTACTAGCCTTAGTGCTGTGGTTGCTGAAGTTGAAAAGGGTTTCGAAGCCTGGGATGTAGCATCCGGCCCTTTTGAGGTTAAAGTTAGCTGGGATGATACAGTGGGGCCCAGCTTAGATGAGCCAGATGAAGTGAATACTGTCTCCTGGGGAACAATTGACGGAGCGGGTGGCATTGTTGCTGTTACCTACTATTGGTACTATGTGAATACCAAGGAACTCATAGATACTGATATTATTTTTGATTCTGCTGAATCGTGGTCTATTACTGGAGAAAGCAATAAATTCGATGTCTGGAATATAGCAACTCACGAAGCCGGTCATACGCTCGTTTTGGGTGATCTTCGTTCTCCTAAAGATGGAGCTTTGACTATGCATGCTTATACCTGGTTGGGTGATACAATGAAAAGCACTTTAGGATCAGGAGATATTTTAGGAATTCAGGCTATTTATGGAAAGTAAAGATTAACCGATTATTAGAAAGAGTAAATGGGGTCAGGCTTCACAACTTCACAAAATAGAAAGTTTCGACATCGGACAGTTTAATGAATAGAAGCAAAGCTTGAATTTTAACTTAACGAAAAGCCAGGCTTAGTTTGAATTACTGCGGAATTTTTCCAACGCAATTACATTCTAAGTCCGGCTTTTTTAGGAATTATAATTAAAATTTTTAAATGGATGTCTAAAAATGATTATTCTGGGGAATAATATAATTAGAGAAGAAAAGTCATAAAAAAGAATAAATGAATATCGAAGTTGATAAAGGCAAATCAACCGAAAGGTTGAGACGCAAAGCAATGGGTCTAAGGCGCGCAAAGTGCTAAGACAGCCGGGCTGCCGACTTTTTTTGTTTTGAAAAAGGAGTGAATTTTAATGAAAAAGTAATATTTTTTAATAATAGTAGCTTTAATTTTAGGACTGGTTCTTGCTGGCTGTTCATTACTGTCTAATGTTGGTCAGGTTCCAACTAACGAGCAAAGTGGAATTTCTTACTTAACAAAAGAACCGCCTACTGGCCTCGTTGCTCTGTGGCACTTTAACGAGGGAGTAGGTACAACCGCTAGCAGCAGCAGTGGAAATGGCAACAATGGGACGTTAAAGCCGACAGGGTCAGAGCCAACTTGGGTTATTGGTAGTAAGTTGGGTAATGCTCTCAGTTTTGATGGCACAGATGGCTATGTGGATTGTAACAATAATGTTGGTAACTTCTATCTATTAGATCCGTTTACGATTGAGGCTTGGATAAACTCAGCATTCGACAACAGCGATGAGGTCATTTATGGCAATGCTTGGGCTGAACCGGGATATCATGTGAGAGTCACATCAGAAAACAAAGTGAGATTTATGCTAATTGACACTAGAAGCATCTACAAGGGAATAGATTCTCCTGCGCTTACTGCTGGATGGCATCATATCGTTTCAGTATGGGATGGGATAGACGAAAAAATATATGTCGATGATGTAGATGACTCCCAAACCGCGATTGAAAATGGAACAGTAATTATAATAACGACTACTGCAGATACAAAGGTTGGCTTGGATACTACTTCTGTGGCTCACTATTTCAACGGCCTTATCGACACTGTCCGCATCTGGGATAAAGCCCTACAGCCAAAGGACACGCTTAATCCGGACATTTCAGAGGAGAAAAGTCGCCCTGAGAGTGCTCATGTTGATGATATCATTACTTACACCTACACCGTGACCAATACTTGAGATGTACCGCACTCCGATGTGACTGTGAGCGATGACCTGGCTGGTGATGCTGTCTAGGTTAGCAGTGATGATGGTAATGATTTTCTCGAAGTTGCTGAGATCTGGATGTTCACTTTAATTATGTGGTCACATTTAATGACCCCGAGTGGCTGATAAATATCGCTACCGCCATAGGTACAGACGAGCTCGATGTGACGGTCGGCGATGAGTACTCCTGGACCATCGATACCATGGGTGCCAGAACCATCGGCTACTGGAAGACTCATCCAGACACTTGGTGCGATTTCCTTAGTGGGTCAATGTTCACTAACAAGGAACAGGAACCAGTCCTCCTGACCTACTTTCCCGGCAATGGTGCTCAAGTAGATGGTAAAAGAAAAAGGGACGGTTCTATTTTTTATTTTAAAGGAAGATTTTAGAGTATATTGCAAAATTTTTAAAATGAATAGAATCAAAGCTTGGTTTTTAACTTAACGAAAAGTAAAAGCCAGACTTAGTTTTAATTGTTAAGAAATTTTATTTAGCAATCATATTCCAAGTCTGGCTTTTTTATTAGTAAAATTTTTGTGGATGATATTTTAAGAGATTGCTTAATTAAAAAATAGCCTTCAAAAGAATTGAACTAAAAAATAAGATAAGTAAATCAGAGATAATTCGGAAAATATTAATATTTATCTTAATTTTAATTATTAGGTGCAAGATAGTAAGATAATTTAAGCGAAGAAATTACATATTAAGTATAAGAAGGAAATTGAAGAGTGGCTTAAGTATCAAGACCAGTTACAGTTTAATAAAAAACTTAATAAGTAAATGATGGAAGAAATAAAGAGATATTTAGAAGGTAAAAAAAGAATAGACGATATTTTTACATCTACCCCTGCAGTGAAGGACGCAGGGGTTTTTGTTTAAATAAGGTTTTTTAAAAAAAAAGAGGATTTTTAAAAGATTTGAAGTATAATGAATATAGAAAAATTATACTACTGAAACGAAGTACTTAGCAAAACAGGCCGATTTAGATGCATAAATGAAGTAATTAAGTTATTTAAAGTTAGCTGTATTTTCATTGGAGTAAGCAATTATAGTTAAACAAAGTCTTGCGAGATTAAAGATTAAACAAGCTCGTTTTTTTGAAACTCGTGCATCAGAGGCTATCTCTGCTCAACAACGAGTAGTTTTTTAAACTTCATCGAGGTAGCAATTGTCTTTGCCCGAAGCGTGACTCTTTTTCTCCAGAAGGAATATCGACACAAGCCAGGTTTTAACAACTGGTATTCAAGTAAACAAGAGATGATGAAAGAAGATCCGATATTTAAATTTTAACTTAACCAAAAAGCAAGATTTAGTTTTAATTGCTAAGGAATATTTCCAATGCAATTTCATTCTAAGTCTGGCTTTATTTTATAACAAATTAAGTTATTGTAAAAAAAGGTAATTAATAAATGCAGGGGTTCGATTCATTGAAACCGTTATAAAACAATATGTACAGGCTCAATTTAAAAAACTCTAAAAAATATTTTAAAATATTTTCCCAAAAAAGAAGGATTTTTGAGATTTATGTGGTATAGTATATACACAACAAAAAAATAAAGAAAATTTTAAAAATTTTTTCGGTAACTATGTGAACTATTTAAAAAAAATAAAATATTCTATCCCGACGTTAGTAGTTCTAACTTTTTCAAAAGAAGGTGAAGTATTATAGCAACACTTTAAAAAAAGTTGAGAAAGGTAAACTATCCGAAAGGATA
>JAUWNT010000079.1 GCA_030612495.1 Candidatus Aminicenantota bacterium | reverse complement strand
AATAGGAAATGTTCTTGAACCAAAAATAATGGGTGTGAGGTTAAATTTATCACCTATAGTTATTCTTATCTCCTTAATTTTCTGGGGTTGGATATGGGGAGTTATTGGAATGATATTAGCTGTACCTGTTATTTCTGCTTTAAAAATTATATTTGCTAATATAAAACCTTTAAAACCAATTTCTGATTTGATAAGTGCTGAATAGAATGAAATTTACTTATAATTTTTTTTAATATAAAATAATGACTCTATTTTTACCAGTTAGTTTTTCTATATCTTTTTTCATTGAGATAGTAGCCCTTAACCCTTCTTTTTTTATAGGTTTTATTGTTGTCCTATAGCCATTTTTATGGTTTATTATAATAATGTATGGAATAGAATCTTTATTTTTCTTTATTGCATTTTTTAATTTTTCATTAAAGGGTTTTGTTAGTTGATCATAGTCTATTTTTATTACAATTTTTCTTGCCTTTTTTTTAAGAAAAGTTTCGAGTTCAGTTAAATTTTCAAGGTAAATATTAGGTGTTGTATCACCGTTATCAGGCAAAAAACCCTCTAAAAAATATGGGAAATCTAATTTTATGTCATTTTTTATATCATCCCAATCTTTTTTTTCTGCTAATTGTGTTTTGGAATGATTATTCCATTGATTTTTTTTATTAAACACTAAAATTTTTATTCTTCCTGTTAAATCTTCAAAGAACAGTTCGCCATAAAAATCTCCCTTTTTTGATTTTCTCTGTTTAATTTCAGTAATAACACCACCTAATTTTATTTTTTCGCCTTTAAAGTTTTTTATCTGTGAGATATGAGTGTTTGACACCTTTTCTATTTCATTTCTATATTTTTCTATTGGATTATGAGTTATGTATATCCCTGTGATTTCTTTTTCGCCTTTTATTATTTCATTTTCTGTCCATTCATCTTCTTTTAAGTATTTTTTTGGAATAACCATATTAGAAGGGTTTTCCTGTTTTGAAAATAGAGGCAGCTGATTTTTATCTTTGTGTTTATCAATAATAGAGGCATTTTTAATAACTTCTTCAATAGTTTCAAAAAGCACTCTACGTTTTATATTAAAAGAATCCATAGCACCTGACTTAATCAAACTTTCAATAACTGCTTTGTTAACTTTACTTAAATCTGTTCTCAAAATAAAATCAAAATAATCCTGAAATAGCCCCTCTACTTTTCTTGTTTGTAGAATGCTTTTAATTGCTGCATCTCCTATATTTTTTAGACCTTTTAGTCCGAACCTTATTGAATTTGAGTTTTCAACCCTGAAATTTTCATAGCTTTTGTTTATATCAGGGGCTAATATTTTGATCCCCATTTTTTTACATTCAGATATGTATTGAATAATTTTAGATGAAGTGGATGTTTTTTCAGATTCGGAAGTTAGATGTGCTGACATAAAATATACTGGGAAATGAGATTTTAAATATGCTGTTTGATAAGCAAGAAAAGCATATGCAGTAGAATGAGATTTGTTAAAACCATATCTGGAAAAGGTTTTTATCTGTGAAAAAATTTGGTTAACTTTACTTTTATTATATCCTTTTTTTATAGCTCCTGAGATGAATTTCTTTTCTATACCTGGAATTTTATTAACCTGCTTCTTGCCCATTATTTTGCGCAGTTCATCTGCTTTCCCCATCGAAAAACCAGCAATTTGTACTGAAATTCGCATTACTTGTTCCTGGAAGACAATAATTCCATAAGTGTCTTTTAAAATTTCCTCAAGTTCAGTGAAGATATAAGTAACTTCTTCTTTACCTAACTTCCTTTTCACATAGGAATTGGCCATTCCTGATTCAAGAGGCCCGGGTCTATAAAGAGCATTTAAGACAATTAGGTCTTCTATTCTTTCTGGCTTAGTTTTTTTCAAGTAATCACGCATTCCAGGGCTCTCAAATTGAAAAACCCCATCAGTATTTCCATTTCGAAATATCTCGAATGTTTTCTTGTCATTAAGTTTAATATTCTCAAGATCAATATCAGTGTCTTCGATTTCTTTTACTTCATTTAATATATTTTTGATTATTGTCAAGGTTTTAAGGCCAAGTATATCCATTTTTAAAAGGCCAATATCTTCAACTTCTTCTTTTTCAAATTGAGTAACAATTTCATCTTTTGTTTTATATAAAGGCATAAATTCAGTTAATTTTTTTGGAGCTATCACAACTCCTGCAGCGTGCATTGATGTATGCCTTATATTATTTTCAAGTTTTAAAGCGAAATCTATAAGTTTGGGGACGTCTTTTATTCGTTTTATCTCTTTCATTAAGTCTTTGTTTGTTTTAATCTCGTTTTTTAGGCTTACTTTAGGTCCTTCAGGTATCATTTTTGCGAGTTTATTGATATTACTCAATGGGATTTCAAGTACTCTTCCTATATCACGTATTGCCATTTTTGCTTTCATTCTTCCAAAAGTAACGATTTGAGCAACATTTTTTTTACCATATTTTTCTCTTATATATTCAATAACATCGTTTCTTCTCTCACGGTCAAAATCAATGTCTATATCAGGTAAAGAAATTCTTTCTGGATTCAAAAAACGTTCAAATATTAAATCATACTCCAAGGGATCGATGTTTGTGATACCCATCACATATGCGACAAAGCTTCCTACTACAGATCCTCTGCCAGGACCTATTGAAATGTTATTTTCCTTTGAAAATCTAATTATATCCCAAACGATAAGGAAATATCCCGGGAATCTCATTTCTCTTATTTTCTCTATTTCATAATCAAGGCGTGTTTTGTATTCTTGTAGACTCTTTCTTTTATTTTTTAATTTATTTTTAATTTTTTCAAAGCCCTGTCTGCATATTTTTTCAAAATAACCATCAACTGTTGTATCTTCAGTGACCTTAAATTTTGGCAGATAATATATTCCAAGTTTATAATCAAAGTTACATTTAGCGGCAATATCTAAAGTTGTTTCTATGGATTCAGGTATTTCAGAAAATAACTCGCGCATTTCTTTAGGAGATTTAAAATACATCTCGTCAGTTTGTTTTTTCATTGCTCTTTCTGGGTTTGATAGGACATCGTTGGTTTGTAAACATATAAGTATTTCTCTTGCATCTGAATCTTCTTTATCCAGGTAGTGAACATCGTTTGTTGCGACAATAGGAATTGATAAATCTTTTGAGAGCTTAATTAATTTAGGTAGAACTTCAATTTGTTTTTCTAAGAAATGGTTTTGTATTTCTATATAATAATCATCTTTAAATAATTCCCTGTACCATCTTGCAGCTTCATATGCTTTATCTTCTCTATTACATAATAGATAATATGGAATTTCTCCTTGTATGCAGGAGGAAAGAATAATCAGGCCATCTTTATATTTTTCTAAAATTTTCTTATCAATTCGAGGTTTTCTGTAAAAACCTTCTATATAAGATAATGTCATTATTTCAGAAAGATTTCTGTAACCCTGCTCGTTTTTAACTAATACAATTAGATGAAAATAATTCATTTCATGTTTGTTTTTATTAGGTTTGACAAATCTTGATTCAGGTGCCACATATAACTCTGAGCCTATAATTGGCTTTATGTTATTTTGTTTGGCAGTTTTGTAAAAATTAACAGACCCAAGGATATTCCCATGATCAGTAAGAGCTACAGCTGGCATATTAAATTCTTTTGCTCTTTTAATCAATGAATTGATTTTTAAAGATGAGTCAAGGAGGCTGTATTCTGAATGGACATGTAAATGAATAAAACTTTTCATATGTTTTTATTTAATTTTATTCCCATTCGATTGTTCCTGGTGGTTTTGAGGTTAAATCATAGGTCACTCTATTTATACCTTTCACTTCATTTACAATTCTATTGGCAACTTTTTTTAAAAAATCATATGGGGCAGGATACCAATCAGCAGTCATTCCATCAATGCTTTCAACTATTCTAATTACAGCTACATTTTCGTATGTTCTTATATCTCCCATAACTCCCACGCTCTTAACAGGTAAAAGAACTACAAATGCCTGCCATACTTTATTATAGATTTTGAAATTGTTTAATTCTTCTATTAATATTTCATCAGCAGATTGTAATTTTTTTACTTTATCTTCTCTTATTTCTCCGATTATTCTTACTGCCAAACCGGGTCCTGGGAAAGGGTGGCGATTAATAAATATTTCACTCAACCCCAGATCTTTTCCAATTTCTCTCACTTCATCTTTGAATAATTCTCTAAATGGCTCAATAATTTTCCATTCTATATTTTTAGGAAGACCACCAACATTATGATGGCTTTTTATTTTCACAGAAGGTCCGCTAACTGAATTTGATTCAATAACATCTGGATATAGTGTGCCTTGAGCGAAAAAATTGACTTTTCCTATTTTTTCCTCAACTGATCTGAATGTATCAATAAATGTTTTGCCTATTATTTTTCTTTTTCGCTCAGGAGACCTGATTTTTTTCAAATTTTTTAGAAAGATCTTAGAAGCATCTACTCCATGGACATTAAGGTTTAGTTGATTTTTGAATTTATCCATTAAATCTTTATATTCATTTTTTCTAAGAAGCCCTGTATCAATGAAAACTGGTATTAATTGATTACCTATTGATTTTCTTAGTAATAATGCAAGAACTGTTGAATCAACTCCTCCACTTAATCCAAGCATAATTTTTTGAGTTCCAACCTTTTTTTTGATTTTTGTTATAGATGATTTAATAAAGTTCTCCATATCCCAATCAGATTTTAGATTCGAAATCTCAAATAAAAAATTATAAATTATTTTTTTCCCCTCTTTAGTGTGAATGACTTCAGGATGAAATTGAACTCCAAATATATTTCTTTTATTTGATTCAATAACAGTGATTTCTGTATTTTTTGTTTTGCCTGTTACAATGAAATCTTCAGGGTATTGAGATATTTTATCTCCGTGGCTCATCCAAACCTTTGAGTTGTTCTTAACATTTTTAAGAAGTCTGCTTCTTCTCACGATTTCTAAGTTTGCAAAACCATACTCTCTATTTTTTGCGGGCGCGACTTTCATTTTAAATAGGTATGCTATTAATTGGAGACCATAGCAAATACCTAAGATTGGTATACCTAATTCCAGAATTTCAGGTTTTATTTTAGGAGATTTTTCCCCATAAACACTTGAAGGTCCTCCAGAAAGGATAATTGCGCCTGGTTGAAAGTTTTTTATCTTTTCTATATTTACATTAAATGGCATTATTTCAGAATAGACTTTTAATTCTCTTACTCTTCTTGCGATAAGTTTGGTATATTGAGATCCAAAATCTAAAATCAAAACACCATTTTTCATATTAAATCTACCCAGCTTGAGATATATGAAAGAACAATTATATTCTTTCTTCTTATTTAAGTTTTAATAGCTTGGATGCCATCATTCCAAAAATCATTCTTGAGGTATCGAATATATTAATCGCTGTTTCTTTTGAAATATCATTAATACTTTTCTTACCATCAATTTTTGAAATTACCACCCATTCTAAAGTTGATAATGAAATTTTTCTCCTTTCATTCTTGTCAACCTCATTGAAAGCTGGTATTGAATCAATTGAGCCAATTTTTTTTCTTAGTAATTTCCATTCATCGATTCTTTTAGCAGATTCCATAAGTAAAGAAGTTACTGAACTTAATATTGATGTTTTTACATTAAAAATTCCTTCTTCAAAAACGAATTCGCCCTGTTCCCATGAAGTTAATGTAAATACAGCATCTTCTCCTTTGAAATTTCCAACCTCAGAATGGATAATTTCACCTTTGTTAATATAGATAGAACCTTTTTCACCTGTGTTTTTTGTGATAATAAACCTGCCACTTTGTTTTGAATTAGAAATCAGCTGCATAATCTCAGCCAAATTTACAGATGTAAGTGATCCACTTAAGCTCATTTTTTTTACTATATAGAATATTATATGTTTACTACTATTTTGTCAAGGAATAAAATATTAATTAGAATTTTTTATATTTTATATTTAACTTGAAATAAAGAAGGAATGATTATATAATTTGAAAAATGCGTCTGTAGCTTAATGGATAGAGCATTTGACTACGAATCAAAAGGTTGGGGGTTCGAATCCCTTCAGGCGCATTTTAAATTTATAAAAAGGAGGAGATTATGCCTGAAATCAAAGATAACTGTTCGGAAGATTTTATTTCAACTTGTAAAGAAATTAATGTTGAAGAAATAATAGATTCAATAAAGAAAAAGATTAAAGAAAAAAAGGAAATTGGGATTTTAAAGCAGAAAGATATAGATGAAATTAATGATATGGAATTATTGCCTTTACCAGATTTTTTAGAAATACCAAATGTATATGAACCTCATTTATACCCTAAACACAAGATTGAGGGTTTTGAACCCTTTCATTTAGATCTTGAAAAAGAAACTGGTACTGCAAAAAAGATTCTTGGAAAAATAAGGAATTTTTTTTCTCCTTTAACAAGGTTTATGATAAGGCCATTTTTAAATGATTTAAAGAATTTAGAAGTTGAACTTCACAATCAGAATAAAGAGGAGATTCATAAATTAAAGCAGTTAATTCCAATTGTTTTTCAGAGTAAAGAATATATAAAACTTCTTCACAATTTTATGAATAATATGATAGTAGAACTGTCGAAACTTAAAATTGAAGAGGAATTACTAAAAACAAAGATAAAGGTTATGGAAGATAAAGTGGAATTTCTGGAAAACAGAGAGAGGGCTGTAGAAAAAAAGTTATTTAAAGAATGAAAATACATCAATTTTTAACATCTTACTCTTATGGTGATGCAATTGGGAATGAGGCTTTTGAAATAAGAAATTATTTAAGGGAAAATGGAATAGAATCAGAGATATTTTCCCTATTTTATCACCCTAAGTACTCGAATCAAATCATTAATTACCTTGAATATGATAAATTTTCCAATGAGGATAATATAATTATTTTCCATTTTTCTATTGGTTCACCTGTAACAAAAAAATTTTTAAGAATGCCTGATAAAAGGGTTATTATTTATCATAATATTACTCCATATAATTTTTTTCTGGATTATCATAGAGTACTTGCTAAGGATTGTTATAAGGGTAGAATTGAGCTAAAAAATTTTGTCAATAAGATTGATCTTGCTCTTGGGGATTCAAAATACAATGAAAGAGAACTGAAAGAAATGGGATTTACAAATACAGGGATATTACCTCTTGTAATGGATTTTAAAAAATTTGATAGAAAAGTTGATCCTGTGTTAATAGAGTTATTCAATGATGGAAAAAATAATTTGCTTTATGTTGGTAGGATTATTCCTAATAAAAAAATTGAGGACATAATAAAAATATTTTCTTTTTATCAAAAATATTTTGATGGAAATTCAAGATTGTTTATTGTAGGTGAATATAGAGGTTTTGAAAGGTATTTATCATCACTTTATAGCCTTAAATCTAAGTTGGAGGTAAAAAATGTTCATTTTACAGGCCATGTACCAGAAAGTGAGCTTATTTCCTATTTTAAGTTGTCAAATTTATACCTTCATATGAGTGAACATGAAGGTTTCTGTGCTCCAATACCTGAGAGCTATTATCTGAATATACCGGTTGTTGCATTTAATGCTGGTGCTGTTAAGGAAACAATGAACAAAGGCGGAGTTCTTGTTAATAAAAGGGATTTTGTAAAGATTGCTGCATTGTTGGATCACATAATAAAAGATTCATATCTAAGGGAGAAAATATTAAAGTCTCAGCAAGAATCATTAAAAAAATATTTTAAGAATAAGACAGGGAAAATACTTCTTGATCATGTTCGGAATTTAGTCTAAATGAATGATATACCAGGTTTCAATTCTGTTATTGTAAGATATGGTGAAATAAGCCTTAAAGGTAAAAATAGGATTAATTTTGAATTAAAACTTAAATCCAACATAGAAAAGACATTAGAAATTCAAAGAGAAGATTTTTCAAGAGTTATATTAAAACGAGGAAGGATATATATTAAAGGGATTAAAGATGTTCCTGAATTGAAGAATGTTCTTGGGATTTATTCATACAGCCCTGCATTAGAGATAAAAAAAGGTATAGAAGAATTAGAAAAAGAGGTTGTTAATTTTTTCCCTGTTTTAAAGGGGAAAAGGTCATTTAGAGTAAGCTGCCAGAGACTTGATAAGAAATTTCCTTATACATCTGTTGAGATAGAAAGAAAAATTGGAGAGATTTTGTTTGAGAATACAAAAATTCCAGTAAAACTGAATTTACCTGACCTGAATTTTCAGATTGAAATTGGAGAAGATAATATATATATTTTTTTTGAAAAAATCAAAGGTTTTGCAGGCTTACCATATGAAACAGCTGGTAAACTTGTATCATTGTTCTCTGCTGGGATTGATTCGCCAGTCGCAACCTTTTTAATGATGAAAAGAGGTGTTGAACCTGTTCTTGTTCATTTTAAAATAACTGATAAAGATCGTGAAAAAGTGTTAAAATTGAAAAAAAAATTAGAGGTATTTACATGTGGAAAAGAGATAGAACTCTATGTAATAAAAAGAGATGAGTTGTTTAATGAAAAGTTTTCAACTTTATATAATAATAGGAAATTCTATCCTTACATGTGTGTTTTATGCAAGTACATGATGCATAAAAAAGCCGGTGAAATTGCAAAACAAGTCAATGCTGAGGGAATAATAACAGGAGATAATCTTGCTCAGGTTGCTTCACAAACATTAAAAAATCTTTTTGTTTATACAACTGTTTCTGGATTCCCGGTTTACAGTCCTTTAATAAGTTTTGATAAGCAAGAGACAATTAAGATTGCAAAAGAAATTGGGACTTATGATATATCAATAATGAAATCTGAAGGTTGTATCCCTCCGAAACATCCGAAAACAGGTGTTTCTCTAGAGGTTTTTAATAAAATATTGGAAGAAACAGGGCTTGAATAAGTTAGTTATTTAGGTTTTTATTCAATATTTAAAAAAATCAAGGCTCTTTTTACCAATTTTTTGTGTTCTATAACAATTAAAATATTTACTTTCAAATTTTAAGGATGTTGGTCTTTCGAGCACAATTATTCCATCTTCTTTAAGTACATTTCTCTTAAATATAACTTTAAGAGGGTTTGCATATTCAAGAAGCTTATATGGAGGGTCAAGAAAGATTATATCAAATTTAAAATCATTATTACTTAAATGTATTATAGTCCTGTTGAAATCTCCCTTTATTATTCTATAGAAATCTGATGGGATGCCAATTTTTTCTATATTATGTTTTAATAATTTTATCGACTCTGCAAGCTCATCAATAAATGTTACATATTCTGCCCCTCTTGAGATAGCTTCTATTCCAATATTTCCACTACCTGCAAACCCATCAAGGAATATTTTTTCTCTTATTTCGTTTTGCATTATATCAAAGAAAGAGAGTTTGACTTTTGCAGTAGTTGGTCTGACATTAGGATTCTTTGGAGATCTTAATTTTCTACCTTTATAAAGCCCAGTATATATTTTCAGCATATAATAAGCATATAATCTTTTTCTAAACTAGTCAACCATTGAGTCATGAGTCCATGCTTTGTTATATGAAACAGTTAGAAAAGAAAGATGCTTCAAAAGGTCGTCCCTTTTTTTTTAATTGACCTTGAAAGTCTGACGAATAAAAGGGCAATAAAGTTTTGGAAAATCTGATAATATAGTTTTTTCTTCCATTTTTTTTATCCTTATAATTCTTTATAAATCTTCAGGACCTTTTCCCATGGATGTACTTCAATATTGTTTACAATTCGAGAGCGACTATCATTCATGGATGCCACTACCAGTTTGATACCAGATAACCTTTCCCTGAAACATCGAATAGTGGA
>JAUWNT010000031.1 GCA_030612495.1 Candidatus Aminicenantota bacterium | reverse complement strand
TCTTACACAATTTATCTCCTTTATATCAGCCCCACATGACAATAATAATTCATTTATTTTTATCTTATCTTCAAAATTTATTCCTTGAAAGTGCTTTACCAGAATAGAAGAAGCTCCTCCAGTTATTAGAAAAAAAACAAGGTCATTGCTTTTGATTTCGTTTTTTACATAATTATATACAGCATTACCTGACTCTAAGCTCGATTTATCCGGTATTGGGTGAGAACCCTCAAAAAACTTTACCTTTTTATCATTAAAAGAGTGTTCCTTAATAGAAATAACTATACCGCTGCTTATTCTGTGTTCAACTATTTTTTTAAGTCCTTTATATAAATAAGTTGCGCCTTTGCCACACCCGATAATATGAATCTTGCCAAATTTATCCAAATCAAATTTTTTATCTTTAATAAAGAGAATATTATCTTTAATTTTCAAATTATTTAAAACAAGATTATAGGGATCTACAGCATTTAATGCTTTTTTTATTATTTTTTTAGCTGTTAAATTAAAATTATTCACAATATATTTACTAAAAAATTTATCTAAATTTTTGATATTGTAATATCTTTCTGCTCATTATATTTCCCATTTAAATCTTTGTAAGAAAAAAACGGGGGAGTGTTGCTCTCAAAAAAGATCACCTGAGCAATGCCCTGACCAGGATATAATATCACTGAGTTTTTACTAACATTTGAAATAGAGATAGTAAGAAATCCAGACCATTCAGGTTCGAGCGGTGTTACATTAACCAGGATGCCTGCTCTTGCATATGTGGATTTTCCATAAACAAGGCCAAGAACCTTTTTAGGCATCTTAAAATACTCTAGGCTCTTTCCAAGAATACATGAGCCCGGAGCCATAATAATTTTCTCTTCATTTAAGGTTTCATAAAATTCTTCTTTAATATTGTGTGGGTCAATGATTTTAAGATTATCTTTGATTTTTTTGTATGTATGATCAAGCCTTATATCATATCCATAAGGACCCAATCCATAGGAAATAACTTCCTTTCTTACTGATTTTGGAATGAAAGGCTCAATTAATTTAAATTTTTCTGCCTGTTCCTTTATCCAGAGAGATGATTTAAGCATTAAATAATTGAATAACCAGAGATTTTCAATTGCATCTCAAAGGAGAGTTTTGTTAAATATCTAATCCCATCAACTAAATCCTTTAAATATTTAGTCAAGTATTTTACAAAATTAGTTTCCTCTCTTAACCTCAGTTTATTCTCAAATTCCTGGGTAAAATCTTTTAATTCAATCATAAAATTAAGTATATACAAAAGATTATCAAGTACTTCAATTGATTTTACTTTCGATATATCTTTCAACTTTGTCTCTTTAAATAATTTAATCCTATCCATTGAATCTGAAACAGCCTCATTGGTGAGATATTCTATCTCATCTAAATAAGGCTTTTTGTAATCATCATAATATCTAAGCTTGGTTTTTGCTCTTGTTTGTATTTTCTTATTTTGTTCAATTAGGGAAAGCATATACTTTTTTAATCCCAAATATTTCCTTTCAAAATTTTTCAAATTTAAAAAGTCTCTTCCTATATATATTTTGTCATTATATGAATCCAACAACTCATCCTGATAATGAGCATAGAATTTCACCTCAAACTTATGATCCTCTTTGTGAAGCATTCTTGCAAGAACAATACTCTGTGGCTTGGTTATATAATATGAATTTTCTTCAATAAGAGCGCTGTACACAAAGAGAGAATTTATAATAAACTCCTTTAAAGAACCAAAAAAATCTTCATTTCCTGTAATAAAATCCAGCAACTCGTCATTTTTCTTGCCTCTCAATAACACATAAAATGGAGAGAATAAATAATTTTCTCCATCTATGTAAAATTCAAAACAAAAATTGTTTATAACCTTTTTATAAAGATTCGAATATGTTATTTTTGGATAATTTTTTAATCTCTTACCTGCATATTCCCGAAAAACATTTAAAATTTCCACAACAGCCTCCAAAAAAAATTATATTCATTTCTGAAACAAATGTCAAAAATAATTTTATCTTTTTAAAAGTGGTAATAAAATTCCTACATTCAAAAGTAGCAGTCAGAAGCAGTAATTTGTTAGGCGAAAATTTATATGATTGTATTTATTTTAATCAGATACTTAGTAACGATAACCACCGTCACCTCGTCCTCCTCTATCACGACCACTCTCTGAACGAGGGCGAGCCTCATTAACATTAAGATTTCTTCCTTTTAACTCTTTTCCGTTTAGTCCCTCTATAGCAGCTTTAGCTTCCTCTGCGGATGGCATTTCTATGAATCCAAATCCTTTAGACTTACCACTATACTTATCTTGTATGATATTGGCAGATTCCACTTTGCCGAACGATTCGAAAGCTGTGCGCAAATCCTCTTCTGCGACCTCATACGATAAATTTCCTACATAAATATTCATGTCTATCTCCTTTTTGAAATTAACATCTACTAAACATTAATATTATCAATTATCTATTTTATCATAAAATGTTACATTATCAAACCCTTACTGATATTCCTTTCATATATATGATTTTATTAATAAAATAATAGTCTCTTTTTTTGAACTATTGGCATTTATATGGATTTTGTTTATAAAAAACAGATTTTAGCCTTTTTCAGTAACATAGACTCCAAGCAAAACCACCAGAGTACCCATTATCAAGTTCAAATTAATGGAATCTTTTAATACTAAAAAAGCAATGATGTATGACATGGGAGGAATGGTATATAGATAAACACCAACTTTTTGTGATTCGGTTCTATCCAATGCAAACACATATAAAAAAGTAGCCAGAAATGAGCATGTTATGCCAAGAAAAACAATGGATAGCCATGTAGAAAAAGGGATATGGGCCAAAGAAAAATTTCTAATAAGGATCTCTCCCAATGCAGCCGGTGCCATATAAACGGTCCCGATTGCTGTAATAAGAGCTGTCAAATCTATGGGGGATATATGTTTCATGAGATCTTTTCCAAGAACAGTAAATATTCCCCACATAAAAATACTGATCAAAACAAGTATATCTCCAATGATATGCTTGCCAAAATTTAGGTGAATCACCTTATCTACTCCCAGCACCAAAATCACCCCGACAAAAGCCATTCCAATACCTATGATTTTTTTAAAAGTTAATCGCTCATTTAAAAAAAATGCGGCGAGAATGCTGATGGTAATAGGACCTGTGGCTGCATATAAAGAAGCATTGGATGGCGTGGTATATGAAATTCCAATGGTCTGAATGGAATAATGAAGCCCTGTCCCAAAAAGGCTTAATAAAAGAATTTTCCCTTTATTTTTTTTAATTATATTTTTTGGGATTCGATTTCCTCGAAAATACCACCACAAAAGAAAACAAAAAGTAGATATTAAAAGTCGGAAAAATACAACAGTTAAAGGAGGGACATTCTCCAATGCAATTTTTGAAGCAATAAAAGAAGCTGCCCAAAAAAAACAGGCAATTATCAATGCACTCTTAGAAGAAGCAGATATGGTTTTTTTGGACTCTATTTTCATTTTATTGTGAACAACATTGGGATATTTCCATAGTTTGAAAATAAAACATGTGAATCGTTTGACATTCAATACTCCGTTCAATAAATACCCTATTTAACACAGAATTACAAAAAAAACAAGAATTGATTTTTAATTCAAAGCCATTGATAATACTTTTTTAAGTCATTTAGATTCAAAAAAAATCAAAAATTAAATAATATTTAAGACAATTTATCTTTACTTTATTCCTGGTTTTTGATAATTTTCTATGTATGATATATATGAAAAAGATTACTTATAAATTAAATAAACCATTTTTTTTATTAATTATTCACATAGTTTTAATTATATTTGTTATTTCAAACCTAAAATATTCAACAAACTATCTATACTCAAAGACCAATACTTTAGTTACAAAAGATAATTCAAATATAGATGATTTAGATAAAGAATCAAAAGGATTGTTAAACAATTTCATAAAAATATCAAAGATTGTTGAACAAATAAATATAAAAGATTCAGATCAAGATATGGCATTAAAATTAAAAAAAAAGATCTCAAATCTCTTAAGAAAAGCCTCAACATTTTCAACATATGAAGAGCAAAAAAAATACTTATACTCTTTATCCAATGATATATTAAAGAGTGAATTTACTTCAAGTAACTTAAAATGGATGAAAATGGAGAAAAACAAAGTTGATATCATTATTGAGCCTGAAACAAAATCAAAAAAAATAAAAATTTTTATATTATCGAATAACCTTGAAAAAAGCGAACAGGTTTGCAAATATATACAAAACATTGATAAATTCCTTGGGAACCTGGAATCAAGTAAAAATCAAATACCAATTGATTCATCTGTTATCCCTTCAATAACTGTATCCAATATCATTTTTCCCATAAATCTTAAAAGATATATACTTATTAAACCTGATTATGAAGAATATAAAAAAAAAATCGGTTATAAACTGATTATTCTTGAAAATATTATGAAATCCTATTTCAAACACTTTTTAAAACCTATTGCCCAAAAAATATTAATAAAAAAGAATATTGATCTTGTTGATTTTGAGTCATTTTTTTCTCATGTTGTTTTACATAGAATTTCACATTTTCTTGGCCCTGTAATTGTTGATAGCAGATCAAACAAACTGATTTTAGTTAACGAGTCCATGGGAAAATATTTTTATACTATTGAAGAAATAAAAGCAGATACTCTTGCTTTACATAATATTTTCGTATTAACAAAACAAAAATTTATTGAAGAAAAAAAAGTAAATAACATTTATATAACTCATATAATTACTCTTCTGGAAAAATTGAGAAATGAACCTGAAAAAGAGATAAACAAAGCATATTTAATACAATTTAATTACTTATTAAAAAATGGAGGAATTGTTTTTAATATAAATAATAGAAAACTCCTGATAAATTCAAAAAAAATCAAAAATGCAATTAAAGAGCTTATGCTTAAGGTAATAGAAATAGAAAACAGAGGTTCAATTAGCAATGCTGAAAAATTAATAAATAGTTATGGTTCCACTTCTAATGAACTAAAAGAAATAATAAAAATGTTAAAAAAGATCCCTGAAGAATTTCATTTTATTCCATTTCAAAAAGGAGAAGAATAATGATCGCTATTTTTATAGGATATCTTGCTCTAACCATGGCGCTCGGCATATGGCAATCCTTTAAAACAAAATCCCAATCAGATTTTATCCTGGGTGGTTCTAAATTACCTGGCTGGATGTTAGCCCTTTCAGAAAGGGCAACAGGTGAATCTGCCTGGTTAATACTTGGATTTACAGGTTTTATATATGCAAACGGGCTGTCAGGTATCTGGACAGGTGTAGGTTGCCTTCTTGGCATAAGCACAGCCTGGATTTTCCTTGCTGCAAAATTTCGTTCGGAAGCAGCAAAATACAATGCAATGACAATGCCTGAGTACTTTTCTTCTAAATTTCCTAAAAAAGCAAATACAATAAGGGCCCTTTCCACTACAATAATCGTTTTTTTCTTCATTTTTTATGTTGGAGCTCAATTTGCTGGAGCAGGAAAAACAATATTTGAAACATTTGGATTGGATCCATTCTGGGGGCAGATCATTGCTGCAGCTGTGATATTGACTTATGCAACTTTTGGAGGCTTTATCAGTGTTGTGGCAGTAGATACCTTTCAATCCATACTAATGATAACAACACTTGTAATAACACCTATTATCATGTTATCAATAATGTTATCAGAACCTGTGAACATTACAGCAGCTCTTGCTAATGCAGGACCAAAATTCGGATCTTTTACAGGTGGGTTGGGCGGTTTTGCAGCAGGACTTTTGATTTTCAATAATTTAGCATGGTTTTTTGGCTACTTAGGAGGTCAACCACAACTTAATGCACGATTTATGGGAATGAAAGACAAAAGAAATGTAAAAATAGGCCGTAATATTGCTGTACTATGGACAATCCTTGCATACACAGGAGTTGTTCTTATTGGTTTGTGCGCACTGGTTTTATTCGGGCCAGATGCTGTAAAAGATCCTGAAATGATCTTGCCTTATACATTAACCAGGCTATTCCCATGGTGGCTTGCAGCTATTCTTCTTGCTGGTGCTGTAGCTGCTATGATCTCAACTGCTCAGAGCATGCTTCTCGTAGCTGCATCTTCTATAAGCCAGGATGTATATAAAGGTATAATAAAGAAGGGTAAAGCAAAAGATAAAACCTTATTAAATATCTCCCGTGTATCTACTTTGATCATTGGTATTACAGCTTTAGGATTAGCATTAACAACATCAGATTTAATTTATACTATTGTTAGTTATGCATGGGCAGGTATAGGATGCTCCTTTGCACCATCAATATTGCTCTCATTCTACTGGAAACGTTATAGTTCTTCTGGAATTATCACTGCTTTACTCACTGGCCTCATCACAACAATTATCTGGATCATTACAGGCTTGGATAAGGTTGTAACTGCCCGTGCCATTACATTCATAATGGCTATGATTCTATCAATTGTTGTTACGCTTTTAACAAATAAAGAAGAATCAGCTAAAATATGATTTCAAATAATATAGGCCTCTTATTTACATTCGGTTTATATCTTTTATTTATGCTTGGTATTGGAATAATATTTTATAGAAAAACAAAAAACTTATCTGACTATATTTTAGGCGGTAGAGGATTGAACAGCTGGGTAACTGCAATGAGCGCGCAAGCCTCTGATATGAGTGGGTGGTTATTAATGGGGTTGCCCGGATATGCATATATTGCAGGTCTGGAATCTTTCTGGATAGCAATCGGTTTATGCATAGGGACTTATTTAAACTGGAAATTTATTGCAAAACGCCTAAGAAAATATACTGAGCATGCAGGAAACGCACTTACAATCCCTGACTACTTTGAAAACAGGTTCAAAGATAACTCTAAAGCCCTTCGCATTACATCAGCTATTTTTATATTAATATTCTTCTTGATCTATACATCCTCTGGATTCGTTGCAGGAGCAAAACTCTTTAGTACTGTTTTTGGAATATCTTATAAAAACGGTTTATTTATTGGAGCATTCGTTATTATATCTTATACTTTTTTAGGTGGATTTATGGCTGTAAGCTGGACAGATTTTTTCCAGGGAATGATTATGTTTATTGCTATTATTATAGTCCCAATAGCAGGGATTAACCTTCTTGGAGGAGCTAAAAGTATTTATTTTTCAATAAAAAACATAAATCCGGAATTATTAAATATGTTTACAAAAGTAGATGGGAGCACTCTTTCTATTATTTCTATTGTTTCTTTACTTGCATGGGGTCTTGGTTACTTTGGCCAGCCGCATATACTTGCTCGATTTATGGCAATTCGTTCCCCTGAAAAGGTCAAAAAGGCCCGCAATATAGCTATGATCTGGGTTACGATCAGTTTGTTTAGTGCTGTAATGATAGGTGTTATTGGCAGAGCATATCTTCAAACCACTTTAAAACAAGCAGAAGCAGAAATTATTTTTATTGTTTTAGTTAATAGTTTTATTATTCCTATTGCTGGAGGCGTATTGCTGGCAGCGATTTTAGCTGCAATAATGAGTACTGCTGATTCTCAACTTCTTGTTACTTCTTCAGCAATTACACAAGATTTCTACAAAGTCTTATTCAGAAAAAAAGCAAGCTCCAGGGAACTTGTCTGGATAAGTCGCTCAGCTGTTATTGTAGTTGCTATCATAGCTTATATAATAGCTTTAAACCCTAAAAGCAGTATTCTGGGATTGGTTGCATATGCATGGGCAGGTTTTGGAGCTGCATTTGGCCCTATTGTTCTAATCTCTCTGTTCTGGAGAAGAATGACGAGAAAAGGAGCAATCGGAGGAATTTTAGTAGGAGGAATTGTTGTTATTATATGGAAACAACTCACCGGCGGTATTTTTAATATGTATGAAATAGTACCTGGATTCATACTTTCTACAGCAACTATAATAGTACTTAGCCTTCTAGATAAAAAACCTTCAAGAGATATAATTAAAGAATTCGATTCTATAAATCAAACAGACCAATGAAATGGATATATGATCTCTCTTTAAATGAATTAAAAAACGAAATCGCAGCTCTCGGACTAAGAGATTTTATATCAGATCAGGTTTTCCAGTGGATTTATCAAAAGAATGTTCAGAACATCAAGCTATGGTCAAATATAAGTAAATATAACAGAGAGCTTTTTTTAAAACAATATAGTACTCTATTAAACAGATTAATAGATAAAATAGAAGATAAACTGGGGACAAAGAAATTCCTTATTGAATTAGAGGATAAAAATAGAATAGAGTCTGTATTAATAAAAGAGAAAAATCACTACACTTTCTGTATCTCTTCACAAGTTGGATGTGCTTTGAATTGCGCTTTTTGTGCTACAGGCAAAATGGGCTTTATAAGAAACTTAAGTTCAGGAGAAATTCTATCTCAAATATTAATATTACAAAAGGAAATATATGACTACAATGGAAAGATCAACATAGTTTTTATGGGTATGGGAGAACCATTACTTAATTATAAAAATCTAAAAAAAGCATTATCCATCATTACTTCTGAAAAGGGAATTGATTTTTCTCCAAAAAATATAACAGTATCAACTGCTGGTATTCTAAATTACATCAAGCAAATAGAAAAAGACTTTCCAAACATAAAGATAAGTTTATCTTTGAATGCCCCTGACAATCAAATCAGAGAGCAATTAATGCCTGTCTCAAAAAAGGAAAATATAAACAATATATTAGACTATTTCAGGAATTACAAAAGGAAATATAAAATTACTTTTGAGTACGTATTAATAAAAGGCATAAATGATTCTATTCAGGATGCAAAAAAAATTTCTCAATTATTGAGGAGAATCTTATGTAAGATAAACCTGATCCCTTACAACGAAAATACAAATATAGAATTTAAAACTCCTTCAAAAAAAAATATTGAAGCATTTAAAGAATATTTGTGTTTAAAAGGATATACTGTAGTGTTGCGTTGGTCTAAAGGGAAAGATATAAAATCAGCTTGTGGACAGCTTGCAACACAGATAAAGGAAAACTAAAATGAAGATCTAATGAAATATAAAATAAAATATAAATTTGAGCTTGACGACTTTCAGAAACAGGCATATGGAGCAGTAGAAAAAAATCATTCTGTTCTTGTCTCAGCTCCTACTGGTACAGGAAAAACAGTAATTGCTGAACACGTAATGACAAAATGTTTATATGAAGGTAAAAAGGTTATATACACTGCACCAATCAAAGCTATTTCAAATCAAAAATATCGTGAATTTACAACCTCATTTCCGGATAAAGTTGGTATTATCACAGGAGATGTTAGCATAAATCCATTTGCTCCTCTTTTAATTATGACCACTGAAATCTTTCGTAATAGGGTTCTGGAAAGAAAAAATAGTTTAATAGACCATTCCTGGATTATTTTTGATGAGATTCACTATCTGGATGATATTGATAGAGGAACTGTTTGGGAAGAATCCTTAATCCTTATGCCTCCACATATTAGATTTATTGGTCTTTCAGCAACAATCCCAAATGTCGATCAGTTTGCATCCTGGCTAAAAACCATACACTCCCATCCTATAGAAATTATAAAAACGACTATAAGACCTGTTCCTTTACACTTTTATTTTCAATGTTCAGGAAAAATATTAAACGAATTAAAAACTGTAAAAAAAATCGGCTATAGCAGAAGAAAAAATATTTATTATCAATACAATTACAATCAACATTATAGATCTCCGAGAAGCTCAATTAACTTAAAAAAGGAAACCTACAATAATAGCCCGATTTCTCTTATACGCCACTTAATTAAGGCTAATCGCCTGCCCTGTATATACTTTTCTTTTAGTAGGAAACGCTGTGAATATCTTGCAAAAAAAGCCCTCTCCTTGAGCTTAATAAGTATAGAAGAGCAAAACAATGCGCAAATGGCTTATGACCGCGCATGCGATGAACTAAACATTTCTGAAAGCGAACGGAAACTTGAACTAAGAGAATTGGTTTCAAAAGGTATTGCATACCATCATGCAGGTATTCACCCTATGCTAAAAGAGGTTATTGAACAACTTTTTTATGCAAAATATATTAAGATCATATTTACAACCGAAACTTTTGCTCTTGGGATCAATATGCCTGCAAAGAGTGTTGTAATAGATGAGATGAGAAAAAATTATGGCAGGTTTCATAAAATGTTAAAAATACGTGATTTTCATCAAATGGCAGGAAGATCCGGAAGAAGGGGAATTGACAAAGAGGGTTTTGTTTATTGCCGAATAAACCCTGAAGAACTTAGTTTTCGTCAGATAAGCCACATACTTTCTGCAAGTTCAGAACCTATAAGAAGCCGTTTCAATGCTTCCTATGCTACCATATTAAACCTTTATGAAACTTATGAAGAAAACTTTCTAAATATCTTTTCTCTCTCTTTTTATCACTTCCTTGAGAAAAAACAATCGAATTCTTATCAATTAAATCAAATGAAGTCTAAATTAAAAACCCTAAAACAACTTGATTATATAAGGGATAAAAAACTCACAATAAAAGGGCATCTTGCTAAAAAATTATATGGTTATGAATTAATACTTGCTGAATTATATAAATCAGGTATTCTTGAGAAATTATCTGCTAAGGAGCTGGGCATATTATGTCTGGCTGTTGTATTTGAGCCTAAACCAAGATTAAAAAAAGCGAAACTCAGCTATGAATTAAAGCGTGTAAAAGCTGAAACCGATAAAATCATAAAACATATCCGCAATGTTGAGAAAACATATAGAATAGATAGCATGAGCAAAAGACCCTTTTTTGATCTATCTTTCTCCTTAATTGATTGGATGAAAAATAAATCATTTGATAATGTAATAGAGGAGACTGATCTAGATGAAGGCGAGATAATCAGATACTATAGGATGAGCATTCAGATATTAAGAGAGATGCTTGATACCCCTGTTCCAACAGAATTAAAAGAAAAGATCTCAAAGACAATCAATTTGATTAATTATGGAGCAATAGATGCAGAAAATCAACTGCAAAGTACTGCAAATATAGAATTATGATTTTATTCTATCTTTAAATTTTTTTGCACTTTTTACAAAAGAAACAAATAAGGGATGAGGATTTATTGGCCTTGACTTGAACTCTGGATGAAATTGACATCCAATAAACCATGGGTGATCTTTTAACTCGATCATTTCAACAAGATTTCTTTCAGGATTTTTACCACTAATTATCATTCCATTATCCTCCAAAACAGTTTCAAATTTTGGATTAAACTCAAATCTGTGCCTATGCCTTTCAAATATCTTCTCGGTTTTATAAATACTATAACAAAGAGTACCCTTCTCTAAAGCGCATTTATATTCACCCAATCTCATATTGTGTCCAAGTTCTTCAATATTAATCAATTCTTTTAATTTAAGAAAGACCTTGTTGTGCGCATATTTATTAAACTCAACTGAGTCTGCATCCTTTATTTCAGCAACATTCCTTATAAATTCAATTGAAGCAACTTGCATACCAAGACAAATTCCCAAAAAAGGAATTCTATTAATTCTACTATATTCCACTGCTTTTATCATTCCCTCAATACCACGAATACCAAATCCTCCAGGTATAAGAATTGCATGTGAAAGTTTAAATCTTTCACTAAGATCACATTTCAGTAAGTCTTCAGATTCAACAAGATCAAGTTTTACTCTTAAATTATTTTTAACTCCTGCATGGAAAAGAGCCTCATACAAACTCTTATATGAATCATTTAACTGAATATATTTTCCAACAATACTAATAACAATTTCTTCTTTCAAATTTTTAACTCTATTTACCCATTTTGCCCAAATTTCAGAATCATCCTTCTTTTTTTGAAGGTTAAGTTTTTTTAAAATATTGCTTCCCAATCCCTCTTTTTTAAATATCAAAGGAATCTCATATATAGTCTTAACATCAGGAGCGCTTACAACATCATCAAATTTTAAATTTGTAAAAAGAGCAATCTTCTTCTTTATGTCATCATTTAAAGGGATTTCTGCTCTGCAAAGCAAAATATCAGGTTGAATTCCAATCTCCCTTAAAGCCTTCACACTGTGCTGTGTTGGTTTTGTTTTAAGCTCACCCGCAGTTTTAATAAAAGGTACTAAAGTTAAATGCACATAGATCGAATCATTATCTTCAAGCCCGATCTGTCTTATTGCCTCAAGAAAAGGCAAACTTTCAATATCTCCAACAGTGCCTCCAATTTCTACAAGGATCACATCGTACTTCCCATGCATTACCTTTATTGCTGATTTTATCTCATCTGTAACATGGGGTATAACCTGAACTGTTTTACCAAGATAATCTCCCCTTCTTTCTTTCTGAATTACATCATTATAGATTTTACCTGCAGTCCAGTTATTTTCCTGAGACATTTTGGCTGTAGTAAAGCGCTCATAATGACCTAAATCAAGATCTGTCTCTGCCCCATCATCAGTGACAAAAACTTCTCCATGCTGGAATGGGCTCATTGTTCCTGGATCAACATTTAAATATGGATCAAGCTTTAAAATAGAAATCGTAAACCCATAAGATTCAAGTATATTACCAATCGAAGCTGCAGCAACTCCTTTCCCAAGTGCAGAAAGCACGCCTCCAGTTATAAAGATATATTTTGTTTTCAACAATTTTCACCTCAAAATTTATATTTCTCTCTGTAAATCACCTTTTAGAATACTCTCCAGTTTTATAATATCTTCTGGAATATCAACCCCATAGGATTTATAATTAGTTTTAATAACATTTATCTTCACATCATTATCTATAAATCTTAATTGTTCTAATGTTTCTATGCTTTCCAGATTTGATACAGGAGATTCAATAAATTTTCTCAAAGCATTCCTCATATAACCATAAATTCCTATATGCTGATAAAAACCCTTAAAATTTGATCTAACCTGGAAAGGTATAGGCGAGCGAGAAAAATATAAAGCTTTTAAACTTTTGTTAAAAATCACCTTCACTATATTTTCAGAAATAAAGTCATCATAAGAAGAATTAAAATAAACAGCTGTTACAACATCATACTTATTCATTTGTAGTTTCTCATACAAATTTGCTATTAATTCCTCAGAGATCAATGGTTCATCCCCCTGAATATTTACTGCTGCATCATAGTCGCTGTTTTTTAAAACTTCCCACACTCTATCTGTACCTGATTTATGTTTTTCAGATGTCAATTTGAAATTTCCCCCAAAATCACTGACAACTTTTGCAATTCTCTTATCATCCGTTGCCACAATTATATCAGGAAACTTTTTTGATTTTTTAACCTGTATATATACCCTCTCTATCATAGTTATTCCATTGATCTTTACAAGAGGTTTACCTTTAAATCTTTTAGAATTATATCGTGCAGGAATGATTGCAGCAATTTTCATATAAATTATTTATATATCTTCTGGTTCTTTCCCTTTTCATCACTTTCAAGAGATTTTATATCCATTTGACAAGCTCCTTGAAAAAAGGCTCCGTCTTCAATAATGAGTTTTGCACAAGTAATCTTACCATCAACTCTCCCTTTTGATAAAATTTCAACCTTATCTTTTGCAATAATAGACCCTTTTAACCTCCCGTTCACAGATACTGTTTTTACTTGAACATCAGCATCAACAACACCTGTTTCACCGATTATCAATGCTGTCCCGGATAGAATCTTACCCTTAAATTTTCCATCAATCCTGAAAGAATCTTTAAATTTCATTTCTCCGCTTACTCCTGTCTCTTTATCAATAAATCCACTCAATTTGGCCCCTTCTTCAAGTTTCGGCATATTTTACTCCTTTAAAAACATTTTATAAATCCTTTCAAATTCTTCAAGCTTAGTAAAATATATCTCTATTCTACCTTCACCTTTATTTGAATATTTTAGCTTTACTTTAGTTAAAAAGAATTTTACCAATTTATCTTCAATTTTTTGCAAATCAGGATCAAACTGAACTCTTTTTTTCGTATCTTTCAAATAAAATTTCTTTACAAAAGATTCAGTTTGTCTTACAGAAAGTTTCTTCTTTAAAACCTTTGAAAAAGCCTCCAGCATATCATCATTGCTGTTTAAAGAAAGGATCGCTCTTGCATGACCCTGTGTGATTTCGTTTGATATTACACCCTGTTTTATTGCTTCAGGCAATTTTAATAACCTTAATAAATTTGTTAAGGTACTTCTCTTCATACCAATCTTTTTTGATATATTTTCCTGATTAAGTCCGGATTTTTTCATTACCGACTCAATTCCTTCAGAAACCTCAATAGCGTTGAGATCTTCTCTTTGTATATTTTCGACAAGTGCTCCAATCATAATATCATCACTGGATACATCCTTAATAATAGCAGGGACTTTTTTCCATTTTAAATATTGAACAGCTCTCCATCTCCTTTCCCCAACAACCAGATAAAATTTTCCATCCTTTTTATAAACAATAACAGGCTGTATCATACCTGCTTCTTTTATAGAATTTGCAAGATCTTTTATTTTCTCTATGTTAAATTTTTTCCTTGGCTGAAATGGATTCGGATATATATCTTCTATATTAATTTCAACAAAATTACTTCCCAGCTCAGATGAACTTTTATTTGAAATAATTGCCTCAATACCCTTACCTAATGCTTTTCTTTTCATAATGCCATAATCTCCTTTGCCAAAGACATATAAGCTTCAGAGCCCTTTGATTTAATATCATATAATTGAATTGGCTTTCCAAAACTTGGAGCCTCGGACAATCTTACATTGCGAGGAACGATCGAACCATAAACCTTTGATTGAAAATAAGCTTTTATCTCTTCTTCTACTTGCTTAGATAAATTCGTTCTTTCATCATACATAGTTACTAATATTCCATTTATTTCAAGTGTTGAATTAAAATTCTCTTTTATTCTATTTATTGTATCCATTAAATCAGAAAGGCCCTCAAGTGCATAATATTCTGCTTGAATAGGTATCAAGACGCTATTTGCTGCAGTTAAAGCATTGATGGTTAAAAGCCCAAGCGAAGGCGGAGAATCAATGATGATATAATCAAAAGCCATCTTGATATTTCCTAAAGCCTTTTTTAAATACAAATGATTGTCATCTTCAGAAACAATTTCAAGTTCAAACCTTGCAAAATTCCTTGAAGAAGGTATCAGTTTCAAATAACTTAAATTGCAGTCCAAAATAGCCTCTTCTATAGAACTTTCTCCAATTAAAACAGAATAAATATCCTTTCTATGTTTATTTTTATCAAAACCCAAACCTGTTGTAGAATTAGCTTGAGGGTCAAGATCAATAATCAAAACCCTTTTTTCTGCTATTGCAAATGCTGCTGCCAGATTAATAGCTGTTGTTGTTTTACCAACACCACCCTTTTGATTTGCAACAGCAATAATATTACAATAATTTTTCTTATGTTTCACGTGAAACCCTTTATTTTTAAAATGACTAAATTGTCTCTAAAAAAAATATTATAGACGTTTTTGTCTGTATTTTCCAGTGCTTTCTTGTTTTTTTTTATTTTGTTTTTAGATGTAATGATAACAAGCTCTTGTGCAAATCCTTTTTTAATTAAATCATAAAGCATCTCGTTTTTTGGAAACCCTCTTGCTATAAGAGTAACTCCCTTCTCTAAATTTTTTTTAAAATACTCTTTTATATCTAAATTATAAACTTCAACATTTTTTAATGAAATATTCCTTATCAACAAACCTAAAAAAGCAGCTTTCTTGATTTTGCTTTCAACAAGTTTAATTTGCTTTTGCCTGTTCATTATTGCAATAGGAACTCCGAGAATTCCATTCCCACTGCCAACATCGACTATAGTGCTATTTGTTATTAATTTATCTAATAACATTGTTTCTTCAATTAACCTTTCAATACCTTTTTTATCTACATTTCTTGATATTATATTTACCTTTTTATTATATTCCATAAGATTTTCTATATATTCTTCTATTTTTTTCTTTTCCCCAAATTCCATGTTTTAAAAAAGGGTTGTAATATCTTCACTCATGTAATCTCAATTAATACATCTATATGATTTTTATTTAATTAAATCTATTCTACTCTTTGCTCTTAACAAACACATAATATGCAGCTGAGAGAATCCAAACAGTTAAGATAACAGGAGAATTCTTTTTAAAATCAACAATTAGAAAATATGGAGATACCAGAATGATTAATATTAAGATAATAGCAAATATTTTTTTTATTAGTTCTTTCAAATCTTATTAGAACCCAAAATATTGCTCAAACTCTCTTGGGTGGGGGGTATATCTAACATCATCAATTTCTTTTCTCTTAATTTTTATCCACTGTGAGATCAATTCATCAGTAAAAACATTACTGATTTTCAAATAATCGTTATCCCTTGCAAGATAATCCAAAGCCTCTGAAAGGCTTTCAGGTAACATTTTTATCTTTTTTCGTATTGACTTTACATCCGGAATTCCCGAATCAAAAGGTCCAAAACCAAATCTCTCTGGCTCGATATCTTTACTAATCCCATCTATACCAGCTAATAACATAGAAGAAAGAAACAAATATGGATTAGAAGAAGCATCTCCAGGCCTGTATTCCATGCGAGTTTCATCCTCTATAACATAAGTTGGAATTCTTATTGCAGCATTTCTATTTGACTTTGCGAAAATAGCTGAAACAGGAGCTTCAAACCCCCTAACCAATCTTTTATATGAATTTGTTGAAGGGTTTGTAAATGCACACAAAGATCCTGAATGAAATAGCAATCCTGAAATATAGTTTAGCCCTTTATCTGAAAAATTCCCATATCTTCCCTTTTCAAAAAATATATTTTTATCGTTCTTTACTATCCATTGATGAACATGCCATCCATTTCCAGCTGTATTATTGAGAGGCTTGGGCATAAAAGTTAAAAAAAGATCATATTTTTTTGCCAAACTGAAAAGTACATACTTTATTATTACAGAAGCATCTGCAGTCTTTAGTAAAGCATTAAACTTTGTTTCAATTTCATGTTGATTTACAGCAACTTCATGATGATGGTACTTAATTTCAATTCCAATATTTTCCATTATAGAAACAGCTTCATTCTTAAAGTCAATATAATTGTCATCAGGAGAACTTGAATGATAATAATTTCTGTTATATTCAGAATCTTTCTCTAAATAATAATAACTGCTATTATCTTTCACATAATATTCTGCATCTTTGAAAATAAAAAATTCGAATTCAGGTCCAAACATCCCGCGAGTTCCAATTTTAAGATCCTTTAAAACTTTCTCGGCTTTTTCAGCAATAAATCTTACATCCTGTGAGAATCTTGTCCTTTTCGTATCAGTTAAATGCACATTTGATAAAAAGACTGCTGTTTTTTTCTCTGAAAAAGGATCGATAAACATTGTATCAAGGTCAGGAATCATAACCATATCACTTTTTTCAGGTTTAGCGAATCCATAAGAAGAAGCATCAAAACCCACACCATTCTTTAGTAAATCAGCATCAAACATTTTTTTCGGAAGAATCAAAGAATGTAGTTTCCCTCTTAAATCCAAGCTTTTTAAATCAATGAATTCGACTTTTTTCTCATTTAAATCTTTTTTTATTTTTCTTGTTTTTTGGTCCATAATTAACTAAATATAGTTAAAATCTTTTTTTTGTCAAGTTTTTATTCTTTTCAAACTTAAAATAAATGCCCGGTTTTGAAATAATTTCCTGTGATTTTTATGATCCAATTAAATAAGTTGACTTTATATTCTTATTAGCTATATATTAAAAAGTAATATTAAATACTTATAAATTAAATTATGATAACAATAAGATGTGCTAAATGCAAAAGTAAAATATTCGAGTATATTAAAATTGGAAAAGGGAAATTATTGCATTGTTGGAAAGATCGAATAATTAAAGATTATAGTATTCAAAATGGGAATGAATATAGATGTCATTGCAGTAATTTAATTGGTATTGATGAAGGGAAATGGATCAAGATGAAACAACGTTCTTTTACATGTTCAGGCACAATATCAAAAAAAAGAAGTAAGAAAATTAGAGGAGAAAAATAAAAAATGAGATATTCTGACATTATAGATAATAGACGAAGTTTCCTTAGAGGCTAAATTTGCTGCGAAGTGTTGAAATGATTTATGGATAATTATAAATTAAAATTGAATAAAATTATTTTTTAATTTATGATTTAAAGCCTTGACATTGCTTTTTGTTTTTTTTAATATAGAATCAAAGTTATTAGTTAATAAGAAAGAATGTTAAAATAAATAAATTTTCCACAGCTGTTAATATTTTTGTGGAAAATAAAGAAGATGGAAAATTTTAATAAAATAAAAACTTATCTAAAAACTG
>JAUWNT010000215.1 GCA_030612495.1 Candidatus Aminicenantota bacterium | reverse complement strand
TTAGTGTAAAAATTTAGTTAATGTAGTGACAAGGGTTATATAAATTGTATATAACTATAATATAATAAATTTGGGTTATCCTGAAGTTCTCTTGCCAGATCAAAAAGATGAGCTACCTTTTTAATATTTTGGTAAATGAGGGCTTTAAGTAAGGCTTCATAGGGCATAGGTGGTCTGCCGGTAGAAGGATACAGTATCTTTAAGGGTGAGGTATCAAGAAAAGAGAATAAAATTTCATATTTTTCTAGAGGATTTTTGCTTTTGAAAATCTATGCTATATAAGGGTTTCTACAAGTGGAAGCGATATCTTAAAAAAGGAGTTCAGAAATCTTTGTCTATCAAGACTTTTAGAGTTTTCTGAAAAGCTCAAAGTAAATACTAAGAAGACAGTGAGTGAAATAATAGGGTCAGGCCTACCCATTTGATATATGCCCTCACTCTTTAATAATATATTAGGTTTTTATTCACCCGGAAGACTACTCAAGTATCAGAGTGAGATTTTAAACGGTACTGCCAGCTTATCTGATGTTTTTTTAACAAGTGCTGTCACTATCATTATTAGCCTGGCTTTCCTTTTTCTTGGTATAGCAATATTTAATAAACGTGAATTTTATTCTAATAATTAATTATAGACCTCGTATTCTTTTGATTTGTCGAGAGTAGTTACAATGAATTTTCCACAAAAAGAGGATTTTTTAAATTATTATCGTATATAAATAATCAAGAATGGACAACCAAAGCATTTGGACGATTTATTCTTAAAAGTGCCAAACGATACTAATAAATATCCGCAATATTGCGGATATTTTGCCATTTTAGCAGGATAAACGCATTATTGCGTCTATTAGCAGTAGACGAAATAGCAAGCCAGATTAGTTTAAAAGGAGGGGTTAAACTATGTTTAACAAAAAAATATTAATTTTAAGTGTTGTCGTTCTTGTATTTTTATCAGGCGGTTATTTAATTTATCAAAATTTCCAGGAGACCATACCCAAAGAGACATTTTCTGAAACCAAACTAGATGAGGAAGTAAAAATTCAAGCCGACAGAGATACTTACACACCAGAACTGTCTTCAACAGTAGGGATCGGTTTAACTCCAATATACACACTAGATAGACATCTAGAAACCGTTAAATTTCATTGGCATACTAACTATGGTCATTTTGTAAGCTGGGAACCTCCTGATTATAAAATCAATCTATTAGGAACAGAAGTTATAAATAACGGAGAAAAAATCTATTGGTTATATCCTTCTACCGAAATGGATATAAAAAAACCTTCTGTTCAAATCTCTTTAAGTATAGAAGATGCACAATCTGGACAGCTTTTGACCATGTCAAGCCTTAAAATAGACTGGGAAGATGAGGATATTGCAAAAGTTAAAAAATGAGTCCATTTATTTTAGAGTATGGCTTACTGAATCGCCTCACACAGCATAAAAGGTTTGCTCATTGGGCTCACTTAATTTTTTGCTTCGCAAAAACTTCTTTTATGCTGGGAACGTGAGAATCTACTGCCATTCGCTCGCTAAAAGCAAAAAACAAAAAAGGAGTTGATAAACTATGAAAAAATTCTTAAAGGAAATATTCTCAGGTACAGAATTAGTTGGAACAATGAATTTGATTACAGGGATAATCATGTCTCTCCTCTGGTCGTATTTTGCCTTGCAATGGTGGTCTGTAGCTTTCGGATTTCTCTCGGTGTTTTTCTTAATTGAGGCAATTTGGCACTATATACTTACTGATTACTTACGTTATATTCATAAAGATCGACAGAAAAAATGATGATTGTCTTATCTGATAATTTGAAAATTCAGAGGGGAGGAGATTGAATATGAAACAATGGATGAAGGGTGGTTTCCTGTACTACATTGCGGGTGCTTTGCTGGTTTTAGTTTACTCTTTACTCTGGTTCTTAGATACTCCTACTGGTATCCAACTGCTACGGTATGTTGGAGGGGCAATCTTGGTAGTCGGCTTTATCTTGATCATTCTACCTAGATTTATTTTTCGCAGTAAGGGAAAACCGGAAAAGGGAAAGGATTGGACCGATACCACAATTGTCGTTGACACAGGGATTTACGCTGTTGTTAGACATCCACTCTATCTGGGTTGGTTATTCATGTATGTTGCACTTATTCTATTAAGCCAACATTGGTTAACCGCGATTATTGGGATTCCAGGCATAGTATGTGTCTACTTAATTTCAAGACAGGAAGACCAGCACCTTATCGAAAAGTTTGGTGATGACTATAAAGATTATATGCAAAAGGTGCCAAGAATGAATCTCCTGGTAGGGATCATACGACTGGTACGACGATAATGGACGATAATGAGATAGTGGGGTCTTCAAAAGTTAAAAAATGTGAAGTTGTGAAGACCCCACAAAAAAAAGAGGATTTTCAAAACTTTTGTCGTATATATACAGGGATAACCAAAGTATTTGGACAATTAAGTCTTAAAAGTGCAAGATGATATTAAGGGATATCCGCAATACTGCGGATATTATGTCAATAGTCGGGGAGATATACACTACAGGCAATCTATACTTGGGACGAACTACCACATCACTCTCCTGGAAGGAAAAAACAGTTGAAGCAATTGGGCATACCTCTCTGGCAAGGCTATCTGAAATCCAACCAAATTAACATTACGGTGACTTCAAAGTACCAAGACAAAAGGTGAATCCACTGCATACAACACGCTGTTTATGGCTCACTGCGTTCACCCAATACATTTGGGCTTTACAAACAGCAGAAACATTAGGCAAAATTGAAGTGCAAGGGAGTGAAAAACTGTGAATCATAGCATATTAAATAAAATAATAAACTGGGCTAAAAATGAATCTGAGATTCGAACTCTTATTCTTGAAGGATCACAAGCATCAGATTCACCAACTGATGAGCTGTCGGATTATGAT
>JAUWNT010000076.1 GCA_030612495.1 Candidatus Aminicenantota bacterium | reverse complement strand
GTATTAAATCAGCTGCGATACGGCGTATTTCTGCTACAAGTTTTTCAATATCATCATGGGTGGTGAAGGGGTTCATTAAGGTGGTTCTCAGGTAAATATTAGATTTTATTTCTGTTTGAACAATGTAGAAATTACCTTCATCTCTAATGGTAGTACGGATTTTCTGGTTAATAACATTAATTGAGAATTTACACTGTTCTGGAGGAAGATATCTGAAGCATAAGATATTGGAGGAGGGCTTAACCAGTATTTCAAAATCATCCTGTTTTTGCAGGAGATCTGCAAAATTTGCTGCTAAATCATAGGTTTTGGTTATATAATCTGCAAAAAGTTGTTCTCCATATAGTTTAAGTAAGACATAGATTTTTACTCCCATCATCTTTTTTGTACATTCTAACGATCTGAGGGCAATATCGAACCAGTTGTCAGTAATCTCATTATCTAATAAATATGAGGCTTTTTGGGAAAATGTTTCATATGATAATTTTCCATCTTTAAAAATAACTGCAGTTGTTAGAGAAGGAGATAATAACATTTTATGAAAATCAATAATTACAGAGTCAGCTTCTTCTATTCCCCGGGTAAGATATTTGTATTTTTTAGATAAGGCGGCACCTCCACCGTGGGCGCCATCAATATGAAACCATAAGTTGTGCTTTTTGCAGAAAGCTCCAATCTCCACTAAAGGGTCATAGGAGCCAGTGGCTGTTGAACAGGCATTGGCAACTACAGCAATAATATTTTTCCCTTCCTGAATGGCCTGCTCATAACAATGCTCAAGGAGAGTATGGTCAATTGTCATTTTGGAGGAAAGTGGAATTTTGACCAACCCCTTGTTTCCCCAGCCCATAATTTTAACTGCTCGGGCAATACTGTAATGGGAGGCATCAGAGACCATAATGGCTGGTTGAGTGTCATAAAAAGAACCATTTTTCCATATGTTGCCTCCCAGTTTGTTTTGACGGGCAGCCAGTAGGCAGGTAAGGTTGCCCATGGATCCTCCGGAGGTTAATACACCTGATGCTTTTTCTTCCATTCCAAGAAAGGATGCTGTCCATTTAATAATTATTTTTTCTATTGCGGAGGAGTAAGGGCCAACTTCATATACAGCCATGGAATTATTTAGAAAATCACTGATAAAATCAGTTAGGGCTGCTGCTGGTACTGGAATTCCCACCTGGTGTCCCATATTATTGGGGTGGTGGATGTGGAAGGATTTGTTAATGATTTCGGTAAAAAGGGTTCCAGGGTCTGATAAGGTGTTAAAATTTTTATCAATTTTATTGAAAAGGTCATCCGGTGACTCCCAGGGTAGAACCTTTATGTTTTCTCTGTTTTTACAATCTTTAAGATAATCAGCCAGCTGGTCAATTAACTGATGACCAGTTTTCCTGAATATTTCGTGGTCAAATGCTTTATCAATAATTTCAGACATCCAAACCTCCAGATAAACTATAATACTACTACAATAGATGGGATAAGTAAATTGATAAATGTGTAGACCTATACCCAATTGTTTTCAAAAAAAAGTATAATTAAAGCGAATGCTGAAAATATTTAATAGGTTAATTTTCTGTTAAAATTTCATTGTCGTAGATTTTCTCAAAATGTAATTTATGTTTAGCTTCTTCAGATGCGAGTTTTAGAAATAATTTTTTTATATTTTGGTTTCCAACTCTATCCGCCATATCATTATATAGTCTATAAGAGGCTTCTTCTCTTTTCATTGCTAATATAATAATATCTTGATAATTCATATCTAAATAAGGTTTACTTGCAACTATATAGTCACTTATAAGAAGATTTTCTATTTCTGGAATTTCAATTTCTTTAAAATCAGTATTGCGGATATTTTTAAGTATTTCAGCATGGCCTTTTTCCATTAGTTCAAAATCTTTTAACAATTCTTTCTGAGAATTAAACTTTACCATTCCTTGCATATCTTGATAAAATTTCATAGCATCATATTCTCTATTGATTGCAAAATCAATGATTTCATCAAATTTTTTAGAGTTCATATCAAAACCTCCTGAAATAAATTATACTTTATAAAGATTATTAATTCAACTTTGCGATTGGCTTATTAAAAATCTATATGAAAGGTTTCACTTACTTAAATTAAATTTGTTTTATTACATTATTTTTATATGTGGATTAAAATAGATTAATTTGGTAAAATTCAATATAAGGCTGGAGGTGATTGATGAGGAATAAGAATAATATATTGATATTTGTTATGTTCGTTTTTTTTATGACAAATCTTTCTTTTAGCTCATACAAAGTTGATATGAATAAGGTTTTCCCAGAAATGGAAGGATGGATAAAAAAGGGAAACCCTCAGATATATCTTCCTGACAATTTATTTGAGTATATCAATGGTGCTGCGGAAATATATTTAAATTATGATTTTATGAAATTAATCTCTTTAAGTTATGAAAGTAAGGAGAAGCAGTCTATAATAGTAGATATATATCAACATAGTAATTTGAATAATACGTTTGGAATCTATTGTCAGGAGAAACCTTTAAAGGGTAATTTTTTAAACATAGGAACACAGGGATATTATGAAGATGGCATACTTAATTTTTTTAAAGGTGTTTATTATGTGAAATTGAGTAGTTTTGATCTTGGAGATAAAGATAGATCCATACTAACATCAATTGCAAAAAAAATTGAGAAAGAGCTTGAAGGAATTTCCTGTTTTCCTGAACCAGTCAAATGTCTTCCACAAAAAGAGAAGATAATTAATTCGGAAAGGTATATTGCTAAGAATTTTCTCGGGTATTCTTTTCTTAATTCTGCTTTTGTTGCAGATTATAAGGTGAATGACAAGAAATTTAGAGTTTTTATTATTGAGTCTTATAATAATAAAAAAGCAAAAGATATGATAGATAATTATATTAAGTTTATTAAAGATAAAGAGATAAAACCATCTGAAAATAATGGGGTATATCGTTTTAAAGACCCATACTATAAATCTGCAGGAATGATGAATATTAAAAGAAGGAAGAATTATGTTTGGGGCCTCTTCATAGATGATCCATCTGTATGTGAATTTTATCTGAAAAAAATCGAAGAGAATTTAGTAAAGCATAGATTAATAAAATAAATATTTGTTGTTATATATTTAAATTCCAAAACTGGTGCCAACTGACATTGCGGTTTTTACAAGGTCTGACTGAGGTTTGATTCTACGCGGAACTTCTATTGCTTCTTTTATAAGGGTTGTTTTGATATCCTGTCCTCTAATTCCAACCATATAGCCAAATTTTCCTTTCACTGCTGCTTCTACTGCATGGTATCCAAACCTTGTGGCAAGTATTCTATCAAAAGCCGTAGGGCTGCCTCCTCTCTGAACGTGTCCTAAAATAGTGTATCTTGTCTCAATGCCAGTTATATCTTCAATCTTATTTCCCACGTAGTTTGATATTCCTCCAAGTCTTATTGGGTCATTAGGATCATCCACTTTTCTTGAAAAGATAATATCTCCTCCTTCAGGTTTAGCTCCTTCTGCAACTACAATTAACGAGAATCTTTTGCCTCTTTTTTTTCTATCATAGATTTTCTTAGCTATTTTTTCCATTTTGAATGGTATTTCTGGAATTAAGATAACATCACCTCCACCTGCAAGCCCTGATTCAAGGGCAATCCAGCCAGCATACCTTCCCATCACCTCAATAGCCATAATTCTGTGGTGAGACTCAGCAGTTGAATGGAGTCTGTCAATTGAACTTGTGGCAATTGAGAGAGCTGTATCAAATCCGAAAGTCACATCTGTTCCGTTTAGATCATTGTCAATTGTTTTTGGAACTCCTATAACCGGTATACTACATTTTTCAAAGAGTTTATTTGCAATTGCTTGTGTACCGTCACCTCCTATGGTTATTAATACATCAATTTCATTATATTCTATTGTTTTTATTACTTTTGCTGAAACATCTTTGTATTTTTTCTCCCCTTTGGAGTTAATTGTTTTATACTTAAATGGGTTATCTCTATTGGAAGTCCCAAGTATTGTTCCTCCTCTTGGTAAGATCCCAGATACATCTTTTAATTCCAATTTTGTTATTTCTTTATTAATTAATCCGGAATAACCATCCTTTATTCCATAAACTTCAATGCCATAATTTCGTATTGCTGTATTAACTACAGCTCTAATAACAGCATTTAATCCTGGGCAATCGCCTCCGCCTGTAAGAACTCCAATTCTCTTAATCTTTTTCATTTACCCTCCTAAATATCATTTAGAACTTGAATTTTTACACTCATTTTCAAGTCTTTTCAATTCATTTTCTAATTCTTTTTTTAATTCAGTTATATCGTTTTTATCCTTATTTATGTAAAATGGATTTCCAAAAGAAAAATATATTTTACTAAATGGAAGGGGGACAAGAAATTTGTCCCATGATTTTTCAAAAATTTTTACTCTGTTTGCATACCAACTTATTGGAACAATAACTGAATTTGTTTTTTGAGCTAACAATATTGTTCCATCTTTTATTTTTTCTGGAGGGCCTTTTGGCCCATCTGCTGTTATTAAAATTTCTGATTTATTCTTTTTTATTGAATGTGTAAGTTCTAAAAAAGCCCTTGCTCCTCCCTTTGATGAGGAACCTCTAACTGGATTCATTCCAAACTCTTCAGCTACATTAGAGACCAGTTCTCCATCTTTTGAAAGTGATACTAATGGTTGGGCTCCCACATTTCTAAATTTATATATTGTAAAAAAGATATGTCTATGCCAGAAGATATGAATAACAGGTATATTATTTTTTTTTAATTTTTTTATTTCCTCTTCACCTGATATGTTAATTTTACAGGTTTTTATTGTAAATAAAATAAAATATTTTATTATTTTTTTTGTGAGAAAATCTTTAATCTTCTGAAGAAATGCCATATTTTTTTACTTTGTCAAGCAATGTTTTATAACTTATTTCGAGTATTTCTGCTGCTTTTGTTTTATTAAAACCTGTATGCTTTAATACATCTTCTATTTTTATTTTTTCAATTGCTTTAGTTGCTCTTGAAGTTACCTGTTTTAAATTTCCTTTAAAATTAAAATCTTCTGTTATATTGATTGATTTATCTGGAAGAATAATATCTTTATATGTGATTTTATTGTCTTTTGAAATGATCAAAGCTCTTTCAATTGTATTTTGAAGCTCCCTTACATTTCCAGGCCAGTTATATGATATTAATTTGTTTTTTGCCTTTTCAGAAATAGTAATATCGCCTTTTTTCATTTCTATGGAAAACTTTTTTATAAAATATTGTGAGAGTAATATAATGTCATTCCCTCTCTCTCTCAATGGAGGAAGATTAACAGGAAAAGCATTTATTCTAAAGTAGAGGTCTTTTCTAAATCTGGATTGAGCAATCTCTTTCTCTAAATTTTTATTGGTTGCGAATATAAATCTTATATCAAGATCAATTTCTTGATTACTTCCAATACGACTTATTTTTTTATCTTCTATTATTCTAAGGATTTTACCCTGTAGATTTGTAGATAGGTCACCAATTTCATCAAGAAAAAAGGTCCCTCCCTGAGCTAGCTCAAGTTTCCCAATCTGGCTTAAGTATGCATCTGTATAAGAACCCTTTTCATGGCCAAATAGTTCATTTTCAAGTAGATTTTCAGGAATCGAAGCTGAATTTATTGCAATGAGTGGTTTGTCTTTTCTCGGGCTTAGATTGTGTATTGCTCTTGCAAAGAGCTCTTTTCCTGTGCCGCTTTCACCTAAAAGAAGCACTGGTGTGTCAGTTACTGCCACATGTTTTATTTTTTCAGCTTCATTTATTATGTTTTTGCTATTTCCAATAATTTGAGATTTCCCAATTGTGGATGAGTAAGCTTCCTTTAATATAATATTCTCTCTTAGTATTCGAGTTGATTCAATGGCTTTTTCAATCATTATAAAAAGGTAATCTGGCTCAACTGGTTTTGAGATAAAGTCAAAAGCTCCCTCTCTTATTGCTTTCACAGCCTTTTCTACTGAACCATACGCAGTTAATATAATAAATGGAATTTTAAGGTTCTTAACTCTTTTAAAAAAAGAGAGCCCATCCATATCTGGTAGTTGCAGATCAGAAATGATCACTGAAAAATGTTCTTTTTTTAATAGTAATAAGGCTGTAGATACATCAGCTGCTGATTTTACACTATATTTTTGCTCAGTTAGAATATTTTCAAGCATTTCCCTCATAGATTTATTGTCTTCAACAATAAGTATTTTTTCCATGTTGATATTATAAAAGAAATACTCTCTTTTTTCAATGTAAGCTTGTTTTCAGTTTAAAGAGAAAATTTTTATTAGATTTATTTTAAATATCTGCTATAATTAATAAATGGGAAAAGTTGTTATTCTATTTAATCCATCTTCAGATAAGGGGAGATCTTTAAAGAAAAAGGGCAGGGTTGAAAAATGTCTTAAAGAGAATAGGATTGATTATGATCTTTTTGTTTCAAAAAGTGAGAATGATCTTAAAAGATTGTCAGTAGAAGCAATAGGGAATTATTCAACAATTGTTGGTGTTGGGGGAGACACAACATTTAATATTATTGTATCTGCAATATTAGAGAGCAAAGAAAGAAAAAGCACATCTTTAATTCCTGTTTTTGGAATGATTGGAACAGGGTCTGCTAATGATATTGTTCAAAGCCTGGGTATTCAGAAAATTGAAACAGCTTGTAAGGCTATAAAATCCGGGAATATTAAAAAAATGGATGTGGGTTATATTAATATTAAAGGAAGAGACGAATCTTTTTTATTTCTTGGAACATTAAGTGCAGGTCTTAGCACATATGTAAATATGTTTATTGAAAGGTTTATTAAAAAGCATGAATTTCTTGCAAAATCAAATTTAATAAGTCAAACCTTAACAGGTTTAATATCTATTAAAAAATCCTTTTCAAACAAGATAATTCCTTTAAGAATACATTTGGAAAATGATTCAATTAAAAGAGATATTGAATGTTCTCTTATTGTGTTTCACAATGCTCCTTGTTATGCAAATGGGATGAAATTGAACCCTTTTGCAAGCCCTTTTAATCGTAAAGTTGGTTGCTCTGTTGTTAATACAACCTCTTTTTTAAATACTTTTAATTTTGGTGTGAAAGTTCTTAGAAGTAGTCATATCAAAAGAAAAGAGATTGAATTTATTGAGTCAAAGTTATTCAGGGTTTTTTCGGAAAAAGAGATTGATATTCTGAAGGATGGAGATATAATTAGAAAAGTAAAAGAGTTTGAGATATCAGTTTTCCCAGGAGCTCTGGATGTGTTAACATATGTTTAAAAAAAGTAGTTTTTTGAATATAATATTAATAAATGAATAATTCAAAGACATTGAGATAAGGAGGTTAAAGTGTATAAAAGAGGAATTTTAATCTTTATGATTATTTTTATCTTTTTTGTTGGAGATTTGATAGGAGGAGTTGTTGGTAAAGCGTCAAAAGTATATAAAACTCCGGGGGACCATCCTACAGGCATGACATTTGATGGGAATTATATCTGGATTTGTGACAGTTCTACATATAAAATATATAAAGTTAATCCCTTAAATGGGAAAGTAGAAAAATCGATTGAAGCTCCTGGTTTTGATCCAAGGGGTGTGGCATGGGATGGCAATTTGTTATGGTATATTGATGGGAAGGAGGGTTGGATATATGGAATTGATTTAAAAACTGGAATTTCTGAAAAGATATTAGAATCTAATTCATCAAACCCTGGTGGATTGGTTTTTGATGGAAACTTTTTATGGATGATTGATAATAATGCAAAAAAAATCCTTATGATTAATAGAAAAGATGGAATGATGCATAGAAATATTCCATGCCCATGTGCAGATGCTAAAGACCTTGCATTTGACGGAAAATATTTATGGGCAAGTGATCATAATAGAGATATGCTTTATAGAATTGATACAATATCAGGAGATGTTATAACATTTATAGCATCAAATGGTCCATTTCCTTATGGAGTATGCTGGGATGGTAAAACATTATGGAATGCAGATTATCAAAACAATAAAATATATAGACTTGATTTAAAAAGCAAGGATTATATTAAAAGAAAAGATCCAAAAGTATATGAATGGGAAATAGTTGATGAATTCAGAAATTATGGGCCTGGAGAGGTGAAAGAGGTAAATGTTTATATGGCAGTGCCAAAGAATATGGATAATCAAGAAATTATGGGTAAAATAAAATATGAACCAGAACCAACTTCATTTGTAACTGATAGGTGGGGCCAAAAATTCGCTCATTTTAGATTCACAAATATTTATGCAGGAACTCTTTTAAAAGTTAAAATAAGATTAAAAGCAAAACTTTTTAATACTGAATATTATATATTCCCGGAAAAGGTAGGGAATCTTGAGGATATTCCGAAAAATTTAAGTAAATACCTTGTTAACGGATTTAAGTATGATATAAAAAATCCCATTATTCAAAATGCAGTTAAAAAGGCTCTTGGCAATGAAAATCGTCCTTTTTTCATGGTTAAAAAAATATTTAATTATATAATATCTAATGTTAGTTATAAGTTAAAGCCATTGGGTGGATGGAATCCAGCACCAACGGTTTTAAAGAGAGGAACAGGCTCATGTAGTGAGTATAGTTTTGTGTTTATTGCAATGTGTCGTGCAGCAAGTCTTCCTGCAAGGTATGCTGGCTCAATAGTTGTAAGAAGTAAGGATAAGGGCATTGATGATGTGTGGCATAGATGGGGAGAGGTATACCTTCCAAATTATGGATGGATTCCAGTTGATGCTTCTGCTGCAGGGCGTAAAACTTTTCCAGGAGATAAAGCAAGATTGATTGGAACAGTTAGTAATAGGTATTTGATCACCACAAAAGGGGGTGGAGATTCTAAATATCTTGATTCTTATTATAATTTTAAGACTGAATGGAAGACAAAGGGAAAGTGTAAAATTTACACAAAACAGTATGGTGAATTTATCCCTTTAGATTAGTTTTTTTCATAGATTTATAAAAGATAAAAAGTTGTAATAAAAAAAATTTATATTATAATAAAATTATGAAGAAATATTGCAATATTAATCCCATTTCCAAATATATTAGAATAGCCTTTTCTTTGGTTGTGATTGGCTTAGGTATTTATTTAAAAAGCTGGTTGTGGGTGTTAGGTGTTATTATCCTTCTTTCTGCATTTACAGGAACCTGTTCTTGTGCATTGAGGTTTGATAGGAAATCTGATTTTGATGAAGAAGATGAGTAATTTTATAAAATAGAAAATTATAAAAGTTTGTCACATATAATCTTTTTTTATGTCTAACTAATATTAAGATGGTAACAATATATGAAATACTTAAGTTAAAGAAAAAGGGCCTCCTTTCTCTATTGTAAAATATAAAGAAACGTCGACCCTTCCTATAAATTTAATTTTATAATTTGGTTACATTTGCGGCATAACTACCTTTATCACTCTGGCGAATTTCAAACTCAACCTGTTGCCCTTCGTCTAAAGACTTGAAGCCGTTGTCCTGAATTTCACTATGGTGAACAAAGATATCTTTGGATCCTTCAGTTTCAATGAAACCGAAGCCCTTTTGGGGATCAAACCATTTTACATTTCCTTTGGCCATATTGCTCTACCTCCTTTTTAAAATTTTAAAGTAAATTGAGGCAGAAATATAATACTCAAAAAAAGTTAATTTATTTGGAAATTATTTAATTTCACACCATTACTAACTTACTATAATAAAATATTATAACCTAGATTTGCTCGATTGTCAAATTTTAAAATATAACTGTCAAGAGACGTTATGTTATTTTGTTTTGATATATAAAATTAGTTTTGTAAAGGTATTTTACACTTTATTTTTTGGAAAGCCTTTGATATTAAGTATTATTGGTTGTATTTGCGATATGTAAAGAAAATTTACACAATTTAGACTAAATTTCATAAATCCTCATTATCAAATGTTTTAAAGCTTTTTATAGAACTGTTGTGTAAAGATACTTAACATACAAATGAATATTGTATATATGAAAAAAAATTAAAAAAGCTGGAAATCCTTGATATCAAATGATAAAGGTTTTTTGGAAAAGTTGGCATAAAAATTGC
>JAUWNT010000216.1 GCA_030612495.1 Candidatus Aminicenantota bacterium | reverse complement strand
CTTAAAAAATCTCTCAAACTATTATCATCTTCAAATACTCCTTCAAAACTTAAAAACTTATTCCGATTATTACTCTTAACTCTAAAACCTATACTGCTCCATCGATAATCCTCTGGCCTCTTCACTATTCCTGCTCTTATTGAATTTAAATCTATATATGCAAGGCAATTCAATAAACATTCTCCTCTCTCAATTAATACACTCTTAAATCTGTCTCCCCAAAAGTATCCTGTACGATCATTTACTCGATTATACCAACAGGAAAAGCTCTGCTTTATAGACTTTACATATTCTGAAATATCACTCAACTTCTTGCGAAAATCAGAAAGACTCCACACACTTAATTCATCTCTCCCATAAAAGGCTTTTATGCGAACTTCAAGCTCTTCATCTTTATACGTATCTCCAGATTCCATCTTTATAAGTAAATGAAAATGATTGCTCATAATAACAAAACCAATTACCTTAACAAAATATATGGAAGAGTATCTCTTTATTATTTTTAGAAGCTTCTCTTTTTCCACATCACCCAGATAAAACTCTTTCCCAACAGTTCTTGAAATAATGTGGTAGTATGCAGGTTCCCAAAGAACTTTTAAACGTTTTACTCTTGCCATTTGATCTCCTCCTCTAAATAATTAATCATTTATTGCTCTCTTTTTTTCTGATAAAACAACAATCTGACCTACTTATTATAATAAACTAAAATAACCATCTTTTCAATAAAAAAATAAAATAAATTACCTGTCCCCTTTATTACCTTTATTCTTGACTTCAAAACTAAAATGCAATATACATTATGTTCAGGAGAAAAAGATGATAAAAAAAAGAATAGAAAATTTACGTAAACTAATGAAGGAAAACAACATCCAAGCTTACATCATTCCAAGTACAGATCCTCATCAAAGTGAATACATACCATCAATATGGAAACGAAGAGAGTGGATAAGCGGTTTTACGGGCTCAGCCGGAGATCTGGTTGTGACTACAGATAAAGCAGGACTATGGACTGATTCAAGATATTTTCTTCAAGCTGAACAACAATTAAAAGGAACTGGAATTAAATTATTTAAAATAAGGCTTCCTGAAACTCCAGATATGTTCTCATGGATAAAAGATGAACTTAATAAAAATGATACTGTAGGAATTGACCCTGAACTCCTTTCTTATAATACTGTCTTTGCTTTAAAATCCCTATTAAAAAACAAAGGAATAGAAGTAAGAAGTATAGAAAATAATTTAGTTGATATTATCTGGGAAGATCAGCCTGAGTTTCCAATGGGCAAAATCAAAGTTCATGATTTGAAATATTCTGGTGAATCAGTAATGAGCAAACTGAATAGAATTAGGAAACAAATGTTTGAACTAGAAGTTGATGCGCATGTTATTACCATGCTGGATGCTATTGCATGGACTTTTAATATAAGATGTAATGATGTGGATTTTAATCCAGTTACAATATCTTATGCAATTGTAAATAAAAACAATGCAAAACTATTTGTAAAATTAGACAAAGTAACGAAAAAAGTCAAAGATCATTTGAATAAAATTGTTGAAATCTATGATTATAAAGAATTAAAAAAAGATTTAACTCTTTTGAAAAAAGAAAAGAAGAGGGTTTTATTGGATTCTGAAACATGCAGCCAATGGGTAGTAGATTGCTTGAAACAAGGATGCGAATTGAAATATGGGGAAAGCCCCATAACTTTATTTAAAGCAATAAAAAATGAGACTGAATTAAATGGGTTTAAAGAGGCTCACATAAGAGATGGAGTAGCAATGGCTAAATTTCTTTTCTGGCTTGAACAATCAGTTCCAAATGGCAGAGTTACAGAAATATCTGCTTCAGATAAATTAGAATCTCTCAGGAAGGAGCAAGCTTTATTCAAAGGTCTAAGTTTCACAACTATAGCTGCATATAAAGATCATGCAGCTATTATTCATTATGAACCATGTCCAGAAACTGATGTTGAACTTAAAGAAGAGGGTCTTTTTTTATTAGATTCAGGAGCTCAATATAAAGATGGAACCACTGATATTACCAGGACTATAGCACTTGGCAAACCAACTGATGAGGAGAAAGATAGATTTACAAGAGTTCTTAAGGGGCACATAGATCTTGCTATAACTTCTTTTCCAATAGGAACTGTGGGAAAACAATTGGATACAATTGCAAGAAAACCATTATGGGATGTTAGATTGAATTATGGACATGGGACAGGACATGGTGTTGGATCATTCCTCAGTGTCCATGAAGCCCCCCCTGCAATCTCTTTCTACCGCTGTAGAGGCATACCTCTTGAAATAGGAATGGTCTCTTCAAATGAACCTGGTTATTATGAAGCAGGCAAATTCGGCATACGTATTGAAAACATGATATTTGTAATCAAAGATAATGAATGTTATTCAGATGAGTTTGAATTTTACAAATTTGAAAATCTAACCTTATGCCCTATTGATTTAAGGTTAATTAAACCAGAACTTTTAACAAAAAAAGAGATCGATTACATTAACAATTACCATAAGCAAGTATTTAAAACTATTAGCCCTTACCTAAATTCTGAAGAAAAAAAATGGCTTAAAAATTCCACAAGACCCATTTAACCCATCCTGTGAAAAAAGGGTGCCAAGCTTGAAAATACAAATTCAGGATTTATTTATCTAATCTTGCTTTTTGAAGTAATGGCCTTCCATAATAATCCATTTCCACACCCATAACTTTATTTTTTATAAAAATAGAATATCTTTTTTGAGCAATAGGATATATGAAGCCATCATTAACAATTTTATTTATAATTTTAGAAATCTGGTCAATTAATAATTCCTCATTGTTTAAAAATTTAACCTCATCCAGTTCATTTATCAATTTTAAATATTTTTCA
>JAUWNT010000019.1 GCA_030612495.1 Candidatus Aminicenantota bacterium | reverse complement strand
TTGTATTGTTTGAAAAAGTAAAGGCCAATGCTTCCATTGACTGGACAATCAAGGAAAGCGTAAAGGCAAAATTAAAGGTCATTGTAAAGAGAACATTACGTAAGTATGGCTATCCACCGGATATGCAGAAATTGGCAACTGCAACAGTTTTGAAACAAGCTGAACTCTTAGCCAGCGAATTAGCTGCATAATAAGGGGATGGCTGCAGTGGCTGTAATCTTTTAGGATTTGATATGAATAAAACTTGGGGTCAGGTCTTTCATTTTAGCATTAATTTTGAGTTTTGAGTGTTAAATTTTGAGTTAATAAATAGATCAGCTGTCCCCTTTTCCCTTTTCAGGGTTTGATCCTGTTTACTTATCATGACCAGTATCCCGGACCAATTGCTTCAGCCAATTTCTGCTTTGCTTCTTGTTCAGACTTCGCTCTCACTTCAAAAGCTACACCTCGTGAGCCAGCTTGCCCTGGGCGTGGCAAAGGATCTATCGCCTTTGCAGTTTGTCTGTCTAGGATGAAATGACAATCGTATTTTTTATCGTCTTGTGCCTGATAAATTCCAAGCATAATCATGTTAACCTCCTTTTTCTTTTTAATTTTAGAAACAAAAAAAAGTAGTATATATCCCGCAATTATTGATGCAATGACTCCTATAAATAGGACAATAATACGTTCTTTCCAAATCCTTTTTTTATATATCTCATCATATACTTTTTTATAATGATCTGAAAATATTTTCACATATTCAGAATATTCTTTTTTACTTTTTTGTAAGGTTGGCTTTATCTCATTTATCTCTTTCTTCATTGATTTTAATTTATTATCGGTTTGTATTAATTCCTTTATCAAATCTTTCTTTTTTGATATATCTAAATCCACTGAATTAATAGATTTTTGAATTTTATCTAAAATTATCAATTTATTATTTAAATCTCTTTCTGTTGATAAATCAGATTTCTTTCTCTCATTTTGAAGGGTAATTATTTTTTGTTCTAGTTCTTTCATTCTTACTTTATCAAAAGAGATGGTTAGATAGTCGAAGATAATAAATACTAAAATAAAGAGCAATAAAAAGGTTGAAATAAAAACTTTTTTTATAAGTTTTGAAGAGATTGTAAATTCTTTATTTGCAGAAGTACTATCACTAATTATTATTACTGAATAGGTTTTATCTTGCTTTTTCATTTTATTAATCTATAAAGATTTTTTTATGTAGCTCATAGGCATGCTCATAAATATGGTTAACACTAGTATTTTTATTATTTTTTTTAATGAAATATTCACATATCATAAAACTATCTCTCCATCTCCCTACTATCCTTTCCTTTTTCATATAGTCATCAAAACTGAGTTTACTTTCTATTAATGCAAGAAGCCTAAATAAGAATTCATCATACATGAAATGAATCCTCATTCTTTTTTCATATTCATATTTGTCATAGATTCTATCTAAATATTGTGGATCGCCTTCTTTTAAACTATATTTACCTATGAGTTTTTTTATTTCATAAAATTCTTTTGTTGATACTGCAACACTTTTATTTTGAGGTAAAATTTCAAGTTGTTCTATTTCATATTCTGATAGTTCTGTTTTCTCCCGCTTCTTTAATAATCTATCAATTTTATTTTGACATTTTTCTTTTAACTCAATTGTCTTTTCATAATTCTCATAAAACTTCCTAAAATTCCTCGTCCAATATTCAATTACTACATAATCTGCATCAATCATATAATACAACTTCATTCTTTTAAATTCACCAATTGATTTGATTTCATCTTTCCTTCTTTTATATTCCAGAATTTGTCTCGAAATTCCAAACTTTTTAAAATAATCGTTTGTAACAAAAATGTTTCTATTTTCACTTTTCATTTTAACCTTATTATAATAATAATATTATTCTTTATATTTGTCAACTTTTTGACATATATATTTATTTTTTCTTTATTATAGGGAGTTTATCCATCTCAATTTTTTACAGAAGAGTTAATATAACTAGAAAGGGGGAAGGGGGACGATAGGTTTTGTCAAGACTTTTTTAGGCAGCATTAAAAAAAACCCTTTTAAAAGAAAAAAATGAAGAAGACAGGTAATTTATTTTTTTTATAGAAATAATATGTTTCTTATGAAATTTACAAAAATTTATTGACATTATAAATTTTTTGTATCAATATAATATTATACATAACAATATAAATGAGAGACATGTGTACTGAATAACAAAAATAGAAAGGAGCAAAGGGATGAGAAAAGGTAAAGCAACAAAAACACAGGTGAAAAAATCAAGATTGCCTAAAAAAGTTGAGAAAGTTATTAAAGCTAAAGGGTATCTAAGTGGAAGGTTGCCAAAAGGCAAAGAATTACAACATGTAAAGCCCGTCAATGCCACATATGACTATAAAGCATGGTGGGAACGTTTGATCTTTAGCCAATCAACTAAAAAAATTCAACTCTGCCCGAGCTGCAATCATCCTAATGATTCTATCGATGTTGTTTGCTCCAAGGACGCCACAGCGTTAGTTGGTTTGAAACTAGATGACAGGTGTAAAGCTCTAATCATAAATGGGTTGCGCATATTAGCATTTGGAGTTGCATTGGCAGTAGGATATATGTTTTGGTTTTGGCCGACCTATGTTTTCATTAGTGTCGTAATGTGTGCGTTCTTTGCTTTATTTCTGCGAAACCATCAGACTATTCTAAGATACTTCGTTATTATCACAAGTATAGGCTTTCTGGTTCAAGTTGCCTGGCTATTAGCATTACAGCAAATCCTAACATTTGTACAAGTGTTGGGATTAATCTTCCTCCTTTTGCTATTGACTGAATTGGTCTTTCTGATTGCCTTTACGTTGCGGATAAAGCGGGTCGAACAGAACGCGAGATGGAGTTGGCTGAAATCTAAGGATATAGATCTACCAGCAAAAACACTGGCATGGATCGCATTCATGTTGACAGCACTGGTTCTCTGCTTGGTCATAGCTTTTGGAGCCTGGAGGCTTGATCAATTGCCATTTAATGAAACAATTTCTCGAATTGCTCTAAGACTTTCACTAAGCGCTCTTTGGGCATCCGTAGTTGTTGCGCTTGTTTCGAGTACGATCTTCAGCTTACGAGGTGAACCTTTTAGGGTTCTTGATAAGTGGATTTTTCGACCTATTTTTCAGGAGCAAAGATTTAAGCAGATTCCTATCCCAGAGAAGAGGGTGTCTAAATCTTGGAAAGTCAGGTTTACTAATATCTTAGATCGAGCCTTCGTGATCTCCACAAACAAGATGGTTCAGGCTTTTGAAAAGGCCTATAATTGGCTCATAGTACATTTCTCAAACTTACTTTTCCGAAACACACTACAGTTTGCTAATACTGTCAGGCGTACTGGAATCAAACTTGTACGCCATTTGGTGCGAACCTTACATAGATTCATAGTGATAAATGTATGGTGCGTACTTTGGGCGTGGTATACTGAGACACGATTCTTCATCACTTATGCATTGCCTTTGCTTTTATCATTAATTATTGCAACCATTATGTACAGCATGGCGAGTAACTTTTTTCATTACGTCCATCAGGGACCAGTTCTGCTTGCACTGGTGTTTTTCCTGCAATTAATAGGTGTAGTCTTATTGCTTACGATAGTATGTAGCCTACTGATGCATGTTAACATTTTATCAAAAATGCTGGATGCCCTCACGGTGTTCGGTCCAAATGCATTTCTGTTTTTTCTCTTAACTGCTTGGTCTATAGGCATCTTTGGAATGATAACAGATGGACCATATAAAGTTGGGCCAGTAACTATCTTTTCGACAATAGCTGTGATTGTAATGTTTGTATTAAATCGACAGAGGAGCAAAAATAGGGGCAGATAACATTTATTAATAATGGTTTTGATAAAATTGTAAGGGTTCAAAATCTTGAACCCCTAATTGACATAAAAAATTTCGTATGCTTTAATAGATAATATAAAAAGGAGTTATGTGTATATACCACCAATTTGGAGGTGTAAGAACAATAAGTATATATGAAAGTTGGGTGCCATAAAAACAAACGAAAATGAACGTTAGACAACAAATTGTAGAATCGAATATTGAGGCGACTAAGGTAAATCTTAATTTGCCTGATGATAGTGATGCTTTCTTAATATTCGGACACTCCATCTTCACAGATAAAGGCATACACTCTTTTGACGAAATCGACAATGTTGATGGAGGGCAGGACAAGCAGATTGATGCCATAACAATTGAAGAAAAAGGAGGTGAAGGATTAATCTATATTAGTCAAGTCAAAAACACTGATTCCTTTTCGTCAAATGACATAATAAAGATCAGGAATGGATTAAATTGGATATTCAATAAAAGGAAAAAAGATTTGGATACTCTTACTAACATTCAATTCAAAGATAGGATTAATGATATTCGTGCCATGCAAGCGGATTTGGGTCCTTCAAACATTCAAGTAAAAGTCGCTTACATCACAAATGGTCTTTCGTCAGAAATATCTGATGAATGTAGCCAAGAACAACAAACAGTTCTTGACGAATATGATAATGGGACTTTTGACAATTTTACATTCGATTTAATTGGTGCAGAAGAGATAGTAGACTTAATTAATTCCGAAGAAAAAAAGAACAAGAAAATTAGTGCAGAAATTAAAATTAAGTATGATACTAATTCACCATCACTTATTAAATATCATTCACATGGTCTTAAAGGTATTATTTGCACAACAATGGCATCAGAAATTGCAAGAATTGTAAATGCTGATACTAAAGGATTCATATTTGACTTAAACATAAGAAGATACTTGGGTAATTTAGGTTCAGTAAACAAAGACATTCAGGAAACTTGTTCAGACGATGTCAACGGGTATCTTTTCTGGTTTCTCAACAATGGAATTACGATCGTATGTGATAAACTTGATCCCATTACTGACCCAGATGATCCAAAAGTCAAACTTGAAAACATGCAAATTGTCAATGGTTGTCAAACTTCAGTTTCAATTGCAAAAGCTGCAAATTCAGGAAACCTTCAAGACAATGTTAATGTAATGTTACGAATTATTGAAACGGATAATTTAGACCTCGTTGACAAAGTAGTTTTAACAACAAATAACCAAAATCAAATTAACGCCCGCAACTTAAGGGCAAATGACAAGGTTCAAATTGATTTACAAAATGCGTTTAAGATTTATGACCTTTTTTACGAACGTAAACCAAGACAATATGTTGATGGTGGGATTGATTCAAACAAGATTTTTTCAAACGATATGGTAGCTGTTTCATATTTAGCAGTAGCTTTAAAAAGACCATCAGATGCACGTAGCAGAAAATATAAGGTTTGGGGTGAATATTATGATAGGATATTCTCTGGACGTACTGTTGAGCCTTACATTATAGCAACATTACTCCATCGTTATACAATCAATTACTTAAAGTCAAGCGGATTAACAAATGAAACAGATGAGTTGAAACGTTATCTTGCCAAGAATGCAGCATTTCATATAGTAAGAATTTCATCTTTCAAATGGAGAGGTAACGATAACTGGGATGACAATGAGACGCTAATCACACAGATTCAAGATTTGCTAAACAATGTGAATGTACTCGATACAACCGTACAAGAATCATTTATAGTTTTAGAAAAGATATTCCGTAATGACGAATCACTTCAAGTTGACCTTAGTACTACTTTGAAATCTTATGCACTAGATTCTTTAATTAACAATGTGTTGTATATGGCAGAAAGGAAAAAACTTGGGGTCAGGTCTTGACAGGCTGTCCGAGAATGTTTTTTTGAAAAATTGATTTGAGATTATATTATTTTTATTTTTAATTCAATTTCCCTTTAAAAAAAACCATAATGTTAATTAAAAACATTTTGAACTGCTCTTCATCATTTGCTTCACCTGAAATTACTACCATTTAGTAAATTTATCTCACATAACTCTACAAATTCCTTATCATCTTAGGTGTATATCCCAATTTTAACATCTTTTTCAGATTCCATCCAATACACATCAATTTCAATTCTCCATTGATCTTCTCTAAACCCCGTAGTAAAAAATTTCGGTAACCCAAATTGTGCTTAAAATGACCAAATATTGGCTCTATAATGTATTGACGCATAAAATATTTCTCTTTGCCCTTATCACTGGTTAACCTCTCCCTCATTACTTGCAAAAGGGGCTCACGAATATCTATTAGCAGCTCTCGAACCTTGCTCTTAGTACATAAACTCCGCTTAGAACAACTCTCACAAGCGGTCCCCTTATAAACTTTATGATTCCATTGACGATATCTCGTCTTATTCTTACGGGTTTTCCAATATTTTAAAACTTCACCTTCCGGACAAATATACCTGTCAGTTTCAGCATCATATTTAAAATTACTGTAATGATAACGATTCTCTTCTTTCTCATATTTTCCTGATTTATACTTCTGAAAATTTAAATCAGGTACATATCCATCTATTTCTTTCTCCTCCAGATATTCGTAATTCTCATAATTACCATAGCCTGCATCTGCGGTAGCTTCATCTACTTTCCTTCCTGTATTTGATTCTGTCTGCTCTATCATTGGCTGCAATTGATTCTGATCATTGGGTTCAGTTACAGCCTCTGAGGCCGTTATTACTCCATCTTCGGTTACTGCTGCCTGACAATTGTACGATGGATGGATATCTTTACTACCTCCACACTTCATATGATTTGCATTAACATCGCTTACATTGATCTTCTTCTTATCCTCTTCCTTCAGCTTCTTCTTTGCTTCCTCGATCTTCTCCTTCAAATTTTCATCCCTCAAAAGCTTTCTCTTTAACTGATCATCATCATCCGATCTCCTACAACTCTCATCCTCTCTGGCATCAATGTTTTCAGCCTCCTGTAATATCTTCTCAATCTCTCCCTCCAATAAACTCACCCAATTATCTAATTGTAATCCTGTTTTAGTCCGCTTGGTTGAAGCATTGGCTCTTACTTTCGTCCCGTCTACATAAATCTTGCCTACTTCCACGTAGCCCAACTTGTCAAATATCCTTAATATCTCTACAAAATATCTCTTTATCTCTGATATATTATCTTTACGAAAATCACTAATAGTACGAAAATCCGGCGTATAACACTGCATCAAATATATGAAATGAAAATCTTTCTCACATTTTTCGGCTAATTTGCGACTGCTGCGAACTCCGGTGGCATATCCATAAAATAATATACTTAATAACAGTTTCGGATGATAGCTGTTCTGGCCGCTTAAGGAATATTTTAACTCAATCGCTTCTGTATCCAACAAAAATACAATCTCCTTAACAAGTTTACACAAATGTCCATCGGAAATCTCTTTGTTTATGTAATCCAAAAAAGCTTCCGGGTTTAAGCCGACAAGGGGACTGCCAAACTCTCTAAATGGTTTAAATTTCGACATATGACGCTCCAATTTATATCTCTGCTTAATGGTGGATTTAAAATTAACTGGAATCTTAACTTTTTTAGCCAGAGAAAATTGATTTAAATTGAAAAGTTCTAATTGCTTGCTGCTGGCTCTCTCTGTGCTATCCACTTTATATTTTACCAAAAAATCTTTAAATAATCAATGTTTACAAGCTTTTTCTTAATTCTTGTAGTCTATTTAACAATATCATATAATTAAAAATTCCTATTCTCGGACAGCCTGTAAAGATTTGACCCCTTTCCTTTTTCAAAATAAAGATTTGACCCCTTTCCTCTTAAAAAAATTATAAAAATAGTTGAAAAAACTATTGAAATGTATTACAATGTATACAGGTGATAAAAATGAAAGATATTTTAACTGTAAGAATTGACAGTGAAACAAAAGAGAAACTCGAAAAGATCGCAAAAGCAACGGCTCGAACCAAATCCTACATTGCATCTGAAGCAATCCGTGAATACATTAATTTAAATGAATGGCAGATACAAGCCATAAAAAGAGGTATTGACCAGGCTAAAAAAGGTAAGGTGATATCCCATGAAAAGATAAAAGCAAAGTGGGAGAAGAAGCTTGCAAATAATTTGGACTGAAGCTGCATCAGAAGATCTTGACTCCATAGAAGGTTACATTTTTCAGGATAATCCGAAAGCAGCAATTGAACAGGTTTTGTGGATTATTAACCTTGTAGAAGAGCATTTATCTGATAATCCGGGGATGGGACGATCGGGGCGGGTACCAAAAACTAGGGAGCTTGTGGTATCTGGATCTCCTTATATCGTGGTTTACAGAGTAAAACATCAAACCCTTGAAATACTCAGGATCATTCATGGTGCCCAACAATGGCCGGAAAAGGGTTGACTTTCATGTTATAGAAAGAGGTCATTTTGAATTGAAGTGATTGTGATTTTAGAGTATAATTATTTTTTTTTTGCAGGAGTTTGATATATGCAATACAATTTTAAAGATATTGAAAAGAAATGGCAAAACATATGGGAAGAGAGAAAGACTTTCAAGGCTGAAATAGATAGAAAAAAGAAAAAATTTTATTGCCTTGAGATGTTTCCCTATCCTTCCGGAAGAATTCATATGGGACATGTCAGAAATTATTCTATTGGTGATGTTATTACCAGGTTCAAAATGATGAATGGATATAATGTTATACATCCAATGGGATGGGATTCCCTTGGGTTACCTGCAGAAAACGCTGCAATTAAAAATAAATCTAATCCTAAAGATTGGACTTCAAATAATATTAAATTTATGAAAAGCCAACTAAAAAAAATGGGTTTTGGATATGATTGGGATAGAGAAATAGCAACTTGCATGCCGGAATATTTAAAATGGAATCAATATATTTTTACTAAAATGTATGAAAAGGGCCTGGTTTATAGAAAAAAATCTGAGGTGAATTGGTGCCCATCATGTAAGACTGTTCTTGCTAATGAACAGGTAATAAATGGTAGATGCTGGAGATGTGAATCTGAAGTGGGATTAAGGGATTTGGATCAGTGGTTTTTAAAAATAACGGATTATGCAGATGAATTACTTAATTCTCATAAGGAACTTGAGAAATGGCCTCAAAAGGTTATTGCTATGCAAAAAAATTGGATAGGGAAGAGTGAGGGTGCGGAAGTTGAGTTTAAAGTATATGGAACAGATTTAAAGATCAATATATTTACTACAAGACTTGATACAATATTTGGTTCTACATTCTTTGCAATTTCTATAAAACATCCTTTTGTTAAAGAATTGATAGAAGATAGTCCTCAAAAAGATAAAATAAAAGAGTTTATAAAAGAAGTAGATAGGGATTCAAAAACAGACTTAGATGGGAATGAGAAAAAGGGAATTTTTACAGGCAAATATGCTATAAATACTTTTAATGGAGAGAAAATTCCGATCTGGCTTGCGAATTTTATTCTAATGGAATATGGTACTGGAGCAATAATGTCAGTGCCTGCTCATGATGAAAGAGATTTTGAATTTGCGAAAAAGTATAATATTCCAATAAAAAGAGTTATTGTTGAGGATAAAAGTAAAAGTTATTCTGAAGATGTGGATGATGTTTTTACAGGAAAAGGATACTTAATAAATTCCGGGTCCTATTCTAACCTCTCATCTGAAGAAGCGATCAGGAAAATGGGAGGATTTTTAAGAGAGAATAATCTGGGTGATTTGAAAACAATATTTCGTCTCAGAGATTGGGGAGTTTCAAGACAAAGGTATTGGGGAACTCCAATACCAATGGTGTATTGTGATAAATGTGGAATTGTTCCCGAATTTCTTGAAAATTTACCTGTTGAATTGCCATTGGATATTGATTTTACTCCTAAAGGTGGATCACCTCTTGAGAAAAGTAAAGAATTTATTAATACTAAATGTCCAAAATGTGGAGGTCCTGCTAAAAGAGAGACAGATACAATGGATACATTTTTTGATTCATCCTGGTATTTTTTCAGGTATGCAAGTCTTTCTCATAATAAACCATTTGATAATGATGAGATAAAATACTGGATGCCTGTTGATCTATATATTGGTGGAGTGGAACATGCGATTCTGCACTTAATATATTCAAGGTTTTTCGCAAAAGTTTTTAGAGATTTCGGGTGGACGGATTTATCTGAGCCTTTTCCACATCTATTAACTCAAGGTATGGTAACATTAGAAGGAAGCGCTATGTCAAAATCTAAGGGCAATATAGTGGATCCAGATGAGCTGATTAATAAATATGGTGCTGATACTGTAAGACTCTTTATTCTTTTTGCTTCACCTCCGGAAAAAGGGCTTGAATGGAATGAAAAGGGTGTTGAAGGAGTAAATAGGTTTCTTAATAGGATCTGGAATTTATTTCATGACAATATGAATATTTTAATAGAGAATAAGAAGTTTGATATGGAAAAAGAAGAGACAAAACCAATTTTTATAAAACTAAATCAGACAATAAAAAAGGTTACAGAAGATATTGAGGTTAGATTTCATTTAAACACAGCAATAGCTGCTCTTATGGAGTTTTTTAATGATTTTTCAGTATCTTTTAATAAAATCAATTCAAATAATCCTGGAGCAGTGAGATATATTTTTGAGGTTTTATTAAAACTTTTAGGTCCTTATGCCCCTCATTTTTGTAATGAATTGTGGGGGAAGCTGGGTTATAATTCAATACTTGAGCATGAAAAATGGCCAGATTTCAATCCTGAATTTATCTTTGAAGAAAAGGTTAATATAATGGTTCAGATAAATGGTAAAATCAGAGACAAAATTAGAGTTAATATTAATGAAGAGGAATTAAGGGTAAAAGAAATGGCTTTTATGTCAGAGAGGGTCAAAAAGTATATACAAGAAAAACAAGTTATAAAAATGATTTTCATAAAGAATAAGATGTTAAGTATGGTTGTAAAATGAAAAAAAATATAAATTTCATTATTTTTTTATTAATATTAATAATATTTAATCAATGTGGGTACCGGTTAACTGGAACAGGCAAGCAGATTCCTGATCATATAAAGACAATTGCTATACCTAATTTTGTTAACAAAACAACCAGGTATCAAGCAGAACAGTTTGTAACAAATGCATTGAGAGAAGAGTTTATAAAGAGAAGTAAATTAACTTTGGTTGATAGAGTATCTAGAGCTCAATCAGTACTTGAGGGTAATATAACTAGATTTGATGTAATACCTGTTTCTTATTCAAGTGATGCAACTGCGAATCTATATAGGGTTACTATAGTACTGAATGTTAGATTCATTGATATAAAAACTGGCAAAATTATTTTTGAAAATCAAAATATGAGTTTTACTGATACATATGTTATTGATTATGGGGACTTTTTTTCACAAGAAACTGAAACCCTTATAAAAATTTCAGGAGAGTTTGCAGCCAGTATCGTTTCTACCATATTAGAAAATTTTTAATGAAAGAGATTACTTTTTTTGACTTTTTAAAAAGAATAGAAGTAAAAAAAGAGAGATTTCCATTTAATGTTATTTATGGATTTAATGAGTCCTTAGGTGAAAAGATCATTAGCTCTTTTGCGAAAAATTTTATTGAAAAGAAAAATGATTTTAATTATAGACGTTATTATTTTGAGTCTGGTAAAGAGAGTAGCTGGCAGGATATAATTATAGATGCAAATAGTTCAAGTTTTTTTATTCAGTCAAGAAAAATTGTTATTGTAGTTATAAGGGATGTAAAAAATCTTAAATTAAATAAAATGGATCAAGCAATTTTAAAAAAATATTTAGATAACCCTAATATGAATACCATTTTTATTATTTATATTTCATTGAATTTATTAAAAGATGATTACAAACAATTAATAAGAAAAAAAAATGGGAAAATTACTGATTTTTTAGCAGAGCTCAATTCTCCTTATACAATTTTTGTTAACCTTGATAGAATTTATTATAAAGAAGTTAATGATTATATGAAATTCAATCTGAAAGAAAAAGGAATTTCAGTTACTCAGGGTGCGCTTGAGAAAATGGTTGAAATGAAAGGTGATAACTTAATTTCAATTGTAAATGAAATGTCAAGATTTGAAATAATGGCTGGAGAGGAAAAAAAGATTGATTCAGGGGATGTAGAGACAATCTTATATGGAGTTGAATCTCATTCAATATGGGATTTGGCTGAAGCTATAGAGAAAGAGGATGCAGTAAAATACCTTAAAACTTTAAAATATCTCTTTATTAATGGTATAAAACCCGCTTTTGTAATAGGAACCTTAGTTACATATTACAATAAGATATATAGTGCAAAGTTTTTATTAAAACATAATTTCCCTGTAAATGATATTGGTAGAGTATTAAACCAACCAACTTATTTTCTTAATAAATTTATTAATTCAGTTAGAAATTTTTCCGAAAAGAGATTACAGCAAATACTTGAAATAATTTATAAATTAGATTACGAATCAAAAACATGTGGTGAGGATTTCGTACGATTATCTTTACAGAGTTTTATTTTTGAAATAAAATTATTAAATAACTAGTTTATTTTTCGCACTATGGAGATAGATGTTTATTATTGTTCCTTTTCCTATTTTAGATTCTACTGCAATATACCCTTCATGTTCTTTTATTATAATATAAACTTCAGCAAACCCTATTCCAGTCCATTTACCAGAATCTTTTGTAACAAAAAATGGTGTGAAAATATTATTTTTGGTTTTTTCATTCATACCAATTCCATTGTCTCTTATACTTATATGTATATATTTTTTTAAATGAAGATCTGATCTGGGAGGTATACCTTTAAAATTTTTAGCAGTAATAGTAATTGTCCCTTTATCAGGTAACGCATCAATAGCCTTATTGTACATGCTTTTTAAAGCAAAATGAATATCTTCTTTATCAACATTAACTTTATCCAAATTTTTTTCTATATTTGTAATAAGTTGAATATTTGGCTTATTTGATTTTTTGAGTGAATTTTTAAGATTAACGATGGATGTTTCAATTATTTTTGATATGTCGTTTACAAAATATTTTATCTTTTTTCTATGTTCTGTAAATAGCATTAATTTTTCAATAATTTCACATGCGCGCTTACTACTTTTTTCTATTTTTTTATATCTTTTATAGTGCATGTCATCGGGTTTGCATTGCTTTATACCCATCTGAACATTCCCCATTATTATGCTTAGTATATTGTTAAATTCATGTGAAATCCCGGCAGATAAAATTCCAATTGCTTCCATTTTTCTTGATTCGATTAATTTTTTATTCTTCTCAACTATTTCTTTAGATTTTTCCTTTATCTCCTTTTCTAGTTTTCTTCTGTATTCCTTCAACTCTGAGTCTCTCTTTTTTCTGTCAACTGCTAAAGAAAGATTTTTTGAAACATAGGTAATTAACTCAACATCTTCTTTTGTATATTTAATCTCTTTATTATAGGTTTGAATTGTAAGTACACCATGAATTTTATTGTGGTATTCAAGAGGGGCGCCTATCCATTCAAGGGAATCTGTGCCTATAACTTTAATTTCCCCTTTTTCTATAAGTTCTTTTTGTCTTTTTTTATCTATTAATTCTGTACTCCCTTTCCTTCTAATGTAATCTGTTAATCCTCCCTTTAATGATATGGGTTTGTTTATTGGCTCTTTGTCATATTCATCATAGTAATATGGTAGATTATACATATAGTTCCCTTCATAAATAGCAAGGTAGAAGTTCTTTGCTTTTTCTTTACCCATTAATTTTATTAGCTCTTTATGAGATGTCTTTACTAATTCTACAATAGGCTTGTTGCTAAGGCTGACTTTGAATATATTAATCAGTGCATGTTGAATTTTAGAATTTTCGATTGTTTTATCTTTATAACTCATATTTCTATTTTATAAGATAATTTATTTATAGTAAATATATTTTAAATTTTTTTTGTATTTGAGCTTCTATAATTTGAAATTATATAAGATTTAACTTATAATTTTATTTCTTGATTGAGGTTTTTTGAATTGAAATTATTAAAGAGAAAATTCCTAAGCATTTTAATCTTTGCTTTATTAACTTTTCAATATTGTTCTTCTTTTAAATATGATGTAACTCCTGATATAGGAAATTTTCAATATAGTAGAGTAAAGATGAAAGTGTATTATAAGAATAAAAAGAATAAACAATCAGGAAAATTATTACTAAAATATGATAACAATAGAACAAAAATGTTACTCTTATCACCTTTAAATCAGATTTTGTTTGAACTAATTATAAATAGAGAAGATATTTTATTGATCAATTCTAAAAATAATAAATATTGGCAAGGAAATTTCAATTCTTTTTTAAAGAGAGTGTGGAATATAGATCTGGGATTTAGAGAACTGAGGCTGCTAATATTAGAGGGAATTGAACCTGAAAATATAGTTGATGATCATTTGAAATTTAAGATTGAAAAAGATAAGGGTTCAGGTAAACCAAAAATTATAAGAATAAATGGTGATAATATTTTCGTAAAGCTTAAAGTTATAAATAAAAGAGTCAGGAATGGGAAATTAGATTTTAATAAAGATTTGTCAAAGTTGCATGAAAGCGATATTGATGATGTATTAAGAAATGATTGAATTAAAGTCTTTTGCAAAGATCAATTTGGGGCTTGAGATATATGGGAAAAGAGAAGATGGGTATCATAATCTCAGGACAATTTTTCAGACTGTAAACATTTTTGATATAATAAAAGTAAGAGATAATAATTGTAAAGGAATTGATATAAATGGGACAGATTCATCAATTGGATGGAAAGAAGACAATTCAATTTTTAAAGCTTTTGAAATAATTAGAAAAAATTATGATTTTAAATCTGGTTTCGAAGTATTTGTAGAGAAGAAAATCCCAGTTGGTTCTGGACTCGGGGGGGGTAGTAGTAATGCTGCGGTTTTTCTTCTATTTTTAAATGAGTATTTTAAACTTGATTTAACTTTAGAGAATTTAATTGAAATTGCAAAAGAAATTGGAGCTGATGTCCCCTTTTTTTTAGTTGGAGGAACTGTTCTTGCCGAAGGGATTGGAGAGAAACTTAGTTTATTGGATGATCTTGAAGAAAGATTGATAGGGATTGTGATCCCTGATATTAAAGTTTCAACTAGCTTAATTTTTTCTGAGTTTAACTTGACATCTACTCAGTTTGAAAGTAAAATTAATCTCTTTTGCAAGTCAAAAAACTTTGCTGTATTGGAAAATAATCTTGAAAAAGTTACATTCAGGTTGTTTCCAGAAATAAAGAGAATAAAGGATAAGATGTTAGGTTTTGGATGTGAATTTGTTTTGATGAGTGGGTCAGGGAGCTCTGTTTATTGTTTTTTAAATAATCAGAATATTTCTGATTTAAAAAGGGGATTTACTAATATGATTATTACTAAGAATATTAGTAGAGATTATTATAAAAAAAATATTGGGGTGTAGCCAAGCGGTAAGGCACCGGTTTTTGGAGCCGGTATTCGGAGGTTCGAATCCTCCCACCCCAGAGGTATAAAATGAAGGATGATAATAAGTACTTAATTTTTGCTGGTTCATCTAATTTGAAACTAGCTTCGGATGTTGTTGCCCATTTAGGGAAAAGCCTGGGTAAATGCAATCTTGGAGTTTTTTCAGATGGAGAGATAAGATTTCAAAGCTGGGAAAATGTGCGTGGTGCAGATGTTTTTGTGGTTCAATCTCTTACTGAAAAGATCAATTTTCATATAATGGAGTTGTTACTTATGGCTGATGCATTTAAAAGGGCTTCTGCAAGGAGAATAACTGCTGTAATTCCTTATTATGCTTATGCAAGACAGGACAGAAAGGATAGGCCTCGTGTTCCGATTTCATCAAGGCTTTTAGCAGATCTTTTGGAAACAGCAGGTTTTTCTAGAGTACTTACTATTGATCTGCATGCAAACCAAATCCAGGGATTTTTTAATGTCCCTGTTGATAATTTAATGGCTCTTCCAATATTTGTCTCATATTTTAATAAATTAAATTTGAAAGATTTAGTTATTGTTTCTCCTGATGCAGGAGGTGTTGAAAGAGCAAGGATGTTCTCAAAACAGATTCATGCAGGCCTTGCAATAGGAGATAAAAGAAGAGAAAAGGCAAATGTTGCAGAAATTATGCATATAATAGGTGATGTGAAAGATAAGAATGTAATTATTGTAGATGATATTATTGATACAGCTGGAACTTTATATGAAACAATAAAAGCTCTAAAGAAAAATGGAGCAAAAAGTATTTATGCTCTTTGTACACATGGTATTTTTTCTGGCAGAGCTATTGAAAAAATTGAAAATTCCCCTGTTGAAAAAATATTTGTTTCTGATACTATTCCATTAAAGAATGACAAATCGAAATGTAATAAAATAGAGGTTTTGTCAGTTTCAAAATTATTTGCTGAAGCTATTGACAGTATACATAAAGAGACTTCAGTATCGAAACTGTTTTTATAAAAGAGGTGAAAAATGAAAGGTATAATGAAGGTTAATGCAAAATCAAGAGAAGAAGTTGGGAAAAAGATTGCAAGAAAGCTTAGAAAAGAAGGTGAAATACCTGCAATTATTTATGGCGGTGGTATTAAATCAATACCTATCTCAATAAAAGTGGATGATGTTATGGAAATTTTAAAAAGCGAAAAAGGTGAAAACACCATACTAAGGATTACAAGAGATAAAAAAATTGTTGATGCAATGCTTAAAGAGCTTCAATATGATTATTTATCTGATAACATAATTCATGCAGATTTTATTCGGATAGACATGGAGAAGCCAATTGAAGTAAATATTCCTATTGTTATTAAAGGCGAGTCAATTGCTGTAAAAATTGAAGAAGGAATTTTTGATTTTGTTACGAGGGAATTAAAAATCAGGTGCCTACCAAATGATATTATAAAGGAAATTGAAGTTGATGTTAGCAATCTTCATATTGGGAATTCGATAAAGGTTGGAGAAATTGAATTTGGTGAAGATATAATGTTGCTTAGTGACCCTGATACTGTTATTTGTTCTGTTTCTACAAAGAGAGTAGAGATAGAGGAAGAGGTTGAGGAAGAAGTTGAGGAGGTTGAAGGAGAAGGAGTGGAGAAAGAAGAAGGAAAGGAGAAAGAAGAAGGAGTGGAGAAAGGGGAAGGAAAGGAGAAAGGAGAAGGGGAAGAGGTAAAGAAGGGAGAAAAGAAGGGAGAAAAGAAGGGGAAGAGGTAAATTTTTGTTTTTGCCAAACTTTTGACTTTTATGAATAAATTTAATAAGAAGATAAATGTCCCTCATAAGGGATCTAAAGACTTCTTGCTCCTTTAGGGGGGCTAAAAACCATAAGGAGGTATTATGAAAAGAAAGTACGAAATTGGATTTTTATTAAATCCTGAATCATCAGATGAAGAGGTAAAAAAAATTACAGACACTGTTGTTGGAATTATTGAAAAAGCTAAAGGCAATGTCGAGAACATTGACGAATGGGGAAGACGAAAATTAGCATACACTATTAAAAAACACAAAGAAGGTATTTATACTTTTATTAATGCAGAAGTAGAAGGTAAAGTAATGATTGAAGTTGAGAGAAGATTGAAACTAAGTGAGAGGGTTATAAGATTCATTGTCTTTAGGCTTGATGACAAACTTAAAAAAGCTAATAAGTTAACAAAAAAATGGCGTAAATTGGAAAAGGTTGCAAAAAAAACTAAAGAAACTATGGAAAAAACTAGCTCAGACAAAAAATTTAATGAGCAAGAGGAGGTTAAAAATGAGGACTAATAACAATCCTGATAGCAGTAGACAAAGTAAAAAATATTATTTTAGTAGAAAGAAATATTGTTTGTTTTGTAAGGATAAGATAAAATTAATTGACTATAAAAATTATAAAATCTTGCAAAAATTTACATTAGAAACAGGTAAGATTATACCTGCAAGAGTAAGTGGAGTATGCAGTTATCACCAGAAACAACTAACAAAAGCAATAAAAAGAGCAAGACATATGGCCTTTTTAAAGTTTGTTGAACCTAAGAGGGATTAAAATGAAAGTTATATTAAATTCAGATATTGATCATTTAGGAAATATTGGTGATATTGTTGAAGTAAAAGCCGGACATGCAAGAAATTATTTGTTTCCAAAGAAATTAGCACTTTGTTTAAATAAACACAATTTGGATATTATGAAAATAAAAAAAAATAAGATCCAGAAAAAATTGGAAATTGAGAAGATGTCTGCAATAGAGCAAAAGCAAAAGCTTGAGGAGATTACACTTACATTTGAAAGGAAAGCTGGGGAGAAGGGTATTCTTTTTGGTTCTGTTGGGGTTTCAGATATTGAAGAGAAGCTAAAGGATGTAGGGATTCATGTTGATAGAAAAAAGTATCATCTTGAAGAACCTATTAAAAAAGTTGGTAATTATACATGCAAATTAAGATTATTTGATGGTATTGATGCTGAGCTAAGGGTAGAGGTAAAAGCTGAAGGAGAAGAAGAATTGGATAAAAAGTGAATATGATTCCTGATTTTAATTTGGTATTACCGAGTGATGAATTTGCTGAAAGGGCCTTGTTAGGCTCTATGCTAATTGATAATAGATATGTAAATGAGGTTTTTTCTACTCTTAACTCTGAAGATTTTTATATAGATTCTAATAAGAAGATCGCAGCTGCAATAGTTTTTTTAATTAATAAGGGAGAACCTGTTGATATTATTACAATTTCGGAATTTCTTAAAAGAAAGAAAGAATTGAAATTTGTTGGAGGTTATGATTATATAAATTCCTTAACTGATGGAATACCTCAAAATTTAAATATCTCAGAGTATATAAAAACAGTTAAAGATCGTTCTTCATTGAGGAAAATAATTATAACTTCAATGGGTGTTATTAAAAAGGGTGTGGAGAACAAAACAGAAACTGAAAATATTTTAAATGAACTCCAGGAAGATATAATAAAGATTTCTGAAAGAAGGATAAGAAAGGGTTTCTTACATTCTAGTGAGTTGATTCAAAGTACATTAGATGAGGTTGAAAGTATTCAGAAGAGCGGAGAGAGTGAGGGATTAAAAACCGGGTTTTCTGAGCTGGACAATATTACAGCTGGATTTCAAAAGGGGGAATTAATTATTATTGCAGCCAGACCTTCAATGGGAAAAACTGCTCTAGCATTAAATATTGCTTCAAAGATTGCTGTTGATAGTGAAAAATCAGTGGGGTTTTTTTCAATAGAGATGTCAAAAATTCAGATTATGATGAGATTAATTGCTCTTGAAACCAAAATTAATATTAGTGCTTTAAGAACAGGTAAACCACATCTGAATCAGAAAGAGTGGAATGATCTTGAACTAGCAGCCAGTCGGTTAAAAAAGGCAAATCTTTTTATTGATGATTCTGCCTCTCTCTCAATAATTGAAATGAAAACGAGGGCAAGAAGATTAAAAAATGAGAGGGGTTTGGATATTGTTTTTGTAGATTATCTTCAATTGATAAAAGCATCGCGTGATTTAGTAAGGAGAAATGATTCAAGAGCTCAAGAAGTAGCTGTAATAACAGCATCTCTAAAAGAGATGGCAAAAGAGCTTGAAATCCCTGTAGTTGCACTTGCTCAATTGAACAGAGCTCCTGAGCAAAGAGGAAGTAAAAAAGAAGGTGGAATGAAATACCAACTCTCTGATTTAAAAGAGAGTGGAGCTATTGAACAAGATGCTGATGTTGTGATATTTCTTCATAGAGAAGAGCAGAATAATAAGGATACTGAACGAAAAGGAGAAGCTGATTTAAATATTGCAAAACAGAGAAATGGGCCAACAGGTAGAATAGTTCTGGCATTTATTGATAAATGTACAAAATTTGTTAATTTAGATTTCAGGGATAAAGATTATTTATGATAAAATTTAGAAGATCGAAAGTTTAATATTAATAAACCACTTAAAGTTAGCATTTTTTTATAATAAAAAAGTGAAACCATTTGTTTTAATTTTGCATCTTATGTAAATGGCAAAACTTATATATAAGAATATGGATGAGTTGCTTAAAGGATTAAAAAATAGGGATAATGGAGCTTTTAAAGAGGTTATGTATTTATATAAGAGTAAAATTTATAATTACCTGAGATTTTTAGTTAATAATGATGAGCTTGCCGAGGAACTGACTCAGGATACCTTTGTAAAAGTTTATTTCAAAGCCTATTCTATTCATTCAAATAATTTAACAGCATGGATCTATAAAATAGCAACAAACCTGGCTAGAAGTGAATTTAGAAAAAAGAGAATAAAAAAAATTTTTTCATTGTCTGATACAGAGAATAATCATTGTTCATATGAATTTTCAATTGAAAATGAGGAACTTCTTCAGTATTTGATGTCTACTATTCCAGGAAAATATAGGATACCGGTTATTATGAAAGAAATTGATAATTTTACATTTGAAGATATATCGAATATTTTAAATAAACCCGAAGGAACAGTAAAAACTCTTGTTTTTCGAGGGAAAAAACAATTAAAGGAAAATTTATCTGAAATAATTGGAGGTGAGAATGAAAAACATTGATGAGTTATTAAAAAATATTTCAAGAGAAAGTAATCTTAAAGAGGATTTTGAGGTTAAGGTTTATTCAAAGATAAAGATAAAAAAATCACATAGGAAAATTACCTATATTGCATCTTTTATGTTTTTATGTATTGCGATTTTTATGGGATATTTTTTCTTTATTCAGGGGAAAGGGGACTCAGTGATATTAAATACAAAATCGGATAGATTGGTTGAAAAAGAGGAGATCCCAATTATAGA
>JAUWNT010000035.1 GCA_030612495.1 Candidatus Aminicenantota bacterium | reverse complement strand
ATCTGCATTTATAAAGACAATAATTTCTCCATTAGTATTCAGCGCTCCCAGATTCCGGGCCCGACCATGACCAAATTCTTCCGAAGGTATTTGCATCAGTGTAACATTGGAAAAAGATTTCACAATTTCAATGGTTTGATCCGTAGATCCAGAATCTATTACTATAACTTCTATATTATGTTCTACTTTTTGATTAAATATTTTCTCTAAGCATTTGCCAATGTTTTCTGCTTCATTATACGCAGGAATCACTAAAGAAACGAGCATTAGGAGTCACTCCCGGATGTACTGCCATTAATAAATTTGTTCCAATCAAAGCTTCCATTTAGAAAAAACACGATAGAACGTTATCACAATTCTTATATTTAATCAATTTCAAATTGAGCATTTATGATACTCCTCTTTTTCTAAGATGTGTCATTATGAATATTTGACCCCTTCCGTCTATTTCAGAAACATAAATGCTACTCCTGCCACAGCAATTACTGCTCCAAGTATCTCTTTGAAGTTTATTTTCTCTTTAAAAATGAAATATGCCGGAGGAATAATCATAACAGGGACAACTGCCATTATTGTAGCTGCAACACCGGTTGTTGTATGCTGTACTGCAAGGAGGGAAAAAGATACTCCAAGAAATGGACCGAAAAAAGCACCGATTGAAATCCTTCTCATTGCTTTGCCGTGTTTTAAAGCATTAAATACTTTTGCCCATTTTTTTAATACAAAAATCAGAAATGCAAATCCGATCATACCTGCAAACACCCTTATTTGGGTGGCTGAAAAAGCATCATAATCTTTCATGCCGAATTTACTCATCACAAGTCCTGCTGCCTGACCGACTGAACCCCCGAAAGCAAGCAGCACTCCTTTTGTGGAAAATTTCATCTTTTCCTTGCTGCCTTCCTTCTGCAGAATTACAACAGCAATTCCAGAGATTGTTACTGCCATTCCAAACCAGCTTGCAGCAGAAAGCTTCTCTCCCAACATAAAAAAAGCCATCAGTGCAGTTATGGGAGGAACAGAAGCCATGATTAACATTGAAATACGGGCGCCGACAACAACAAAGGCTTGGAATAACATCAAATCGCCTATCATAAAACCAACAATTGCGGAAAGAGTCAACCAGAGCCAGCAGTCAAAATCTGCATCAGTCGGAAATATAAGACCTCTTGAAAAGTATGTGTAAGTTCCTAACAGAAAAAATGCGATCACGAGTCTGATAAAATTTACAGAAAGTGAACCCACTTTTTTCCCAGCAGACTCGAATGCCAGCGAAGTGCATGTCCAACATACTGCTGTTATCAGAGCAGCTATTTCACCAAAATAAACCATATTTTATCCTTTTGAAAATCCTAAAATACATCACTATGCCTCGTTAATCAAATTAATATGGCAATGTTTAATTTATTTTTTTATATTATTAACTCTATATTTTTATGTCCAAGCTTTTATCAAAAAGCTGTTATTCTGATATATGCAGCTCCCATGTGTAGGTTTTTTTGTGGAAATTACTGCCTGAAGATTTTTTCTTTTCCCATTTGCCCTGGCCGCCAAAAAAGGTTTTTCCGTTTCCTTTTTTTACGATATGGTCAGGATGAACCTGGGTTGCAGCGAAATTCTGCAGCAAAAATTGCTGCATTCGCCTAACCCGCTTGGCTGTTTTTCCTTTGAAGTCTTGTCTTGATTTTGGGAAATCAAATTTCATTTTATAACCCTGAAATCTGGCTTCCCCGGAACCTCTTTCATCTTTGGAAACCGGGCCCACCCTTACTACATCCGGCGGGCCTTCTGGGATTTCATCTCCCTGCCAAGCCACATTTAAGGGAACAGGTTCGTAGATGATACCTTGTATTTTCTCGTTTTCAGGATCCAGGTGAAGCAAAACCAGAGCGTTATATGCAAAAGGTTTTGCAGATACAGCATTTTGCTCCTTATGATCGTTTTTGCTTATAAGATCGGCTTTGCCTTTAAACTCAAGCACCACAAGGTTTTTTAGCTGTAGCATGTTGCCTGTTACCCAGGGCTCGCAATCAATGCGTATAACAGCCTTTATTTCGTGAGTATACACCACACTAACTCCGCGTTTGCTTCTTTTCTTCTCCTCATAGTTCAACAAAAAATAGGTACCCCGTTTGATACTTAGCTTTAGATTGGCTATAAGCCTGCCTTTTGTAGCTGTGTCAAGCGGTTTAACTGCTGTTGAGCCGTAAGCGGGGGAGTTAAAAACCTCAATTTCTACTTCACTGATTTTTCCCCTTAAGGGAGCCCGATAATAAACTTCAATTCTGCCATCACTGCCCAGCAGGAAGACTTTCGTATTTCCGGTAAGGGGCACAAGCGGCACTGAGTCTGCTTCCTCATCGGATCCTGTTCCCACAAAAGACCAGGTGGTGCCGTCCATGATTAGGCCGTTGCTGCTTCTGACGATAATCCTTTCTCCGGAGCTTGCTGGCCTATTGTTTTGGTCTCGGAAGTTTAGCAGAGTTATTTTAACGGTTTCTCCAGGTCGAAGAACCGATTTTTCCGCTTTAGCGTCTGCTGTAACAGGCATTAATATGTTGGCAGGCAGATATATGGAAAGTAAAATTGTAAACACCAGTATATAAAAAATTTTTTTCATTTCCCCTCCTTTTTAAAAAAATTTTAACATATTAGAATACGGAAAACAAAAAAGAATATGGGGTCATCCATTAGAAGTTAATTTAATTCTTTATTAAACCTACTGACTACATAAATCGAGAATTTTATAATTAAAGGATAGGTTCTTGATATCATTTAAAACAGAATGATCAACGGCTTCAGCGCCTAATTTAATACATCTCTGTACACGGTAAAAATCACGCCCGTGAATATTATCTACTCTTGGTCTGATGATAGCCACATTCCCATCATTAGGAATAAAAACCATTTTATCTTGATTGTTTTCTACAACCTTAAGAGCATTTCCAATAATATTAAAACCCGCAGGAATTATACGCTGAAACTTATTAGAAATTCCTTTGAGAGAAACAACACTATTTATATAAGGTATCTGACAAACATTTTGCAATATCTTCTTGGAATATCGTTTTAAGGCTATCAAGTGCTTAACATTATCAATTGAGGATCCAACATCAACAGCAATTACTATATCAGCACCCATATCAAAAGCTGTTTGGATGGGAAGAGGATTAACAAGAACACCATCAACCAGCCATCGATTATCTATCTCTACTGGTGCGAAAATACCAGGAAATGCGGAACTAGCTAATATCGCTTTAGATACCGACCCTTTAGTTATAAGGACCTCTTCTCCTGTTTCAATATCTGTAGCGACCACAGTTAAAGGAACTCTTAATTCAGAGAAATGCTTCTGCTGGGTAAGAACTGAAAAGAATCTCTCCAGTTTATTCCCTGCAAATATCCCTTTAGGAGGGGCAACATCTATCATTTTTAATAGTTTTATCCATCCGGTCTCAAGAGCTATTTTTTCCAATTCATAAATACTACGCCCCGCAGCATATCCAGCACCAACTATGGCTCCAAAACTTGTTCCTACAACAAGATCTATATCTATGTCTGCTTCATATAAAACCTTAAGTGCCCCTAAATGAGCGTATCCACGAGCTCCTCCGCTCCCCAGAACAAGCCCGATTTTGGTAGCTTTAGCATGCTGCAACTTTTTTCCTCCTTGAAAATTAAAATTTCTACTTTTCCTTTGGTTTTTCTATATAATAAGTACTATTAGATGGATTTGAGTCTATACTCACATTACATTTTTTGAATACCTTCTGGATTGTCTCTAAATATTTGAGTCTATAAGTTATTTCAGGACTTCTATTATATTCAACTAAAATATCATTAAAAGCTTTGGCACTCCCTTTTGCAGAATTTAATACCTCATTTGAATAAGCTTGAGCATCTAAAACAATCGAATTGTACTTACCCCGTGCATTTGGGATAATAGAATTAGCATAACCTTCAGACTCTTTGATAATCTCTTGCTTTTTTTCTTTTGCATCAGATACTGCTTTAAATGATGGAGATACACTCATTGGAGGTGATATATCAGTTAATTCAACTGAAATTATTCTAATTCCGATTTTTAAGTTATCTAATGTTTTTTGAACCTCTTCTTTTATTTTAAAACGTAAAAGAGATTTACCTGTAGTCATTACATCATCCACCTTCATTTTTGCAAGTTCATGATTTAAATGCATCTCACAGGTTGCTTCTACTATTGAGTTTACATTTTTTGAAGTGAATAGATAATCAGAGAGATTTCTAACATCATAACTTATTACTGCTCTTACAAAGATCAAATTTTCATCACCAGTGAAGTTTTCAATATCAACAAATTCCTCTTCCTCATCTGACTTTTGAATCAAGACCTTCTTTACCTCACTTACGCGAACTTTGACTGCCTTTTCAAAAGGTAAAGGAAGATGATAGTGAATACCAGAATCTGTAACCTCTTTTACAACCTTACCAAATCTGATTACTAAAGCCCATTGCCCACTTTGAAGAGTGTAAATCCCAGTTGCAAGATATATTGTTAGAACTACACTTATAGAGATTAAAATTTTCTTGTTTATTCTATTTTTTCTCATTCTTATTTCCTGAAAATAGGGCTTTTAAAATTGCTGATTTCTCATCAAGTACAATCATTGTTTTTTTACCAAACATCTTCTCATAGGCTTGTAATGTTCTTAAATAACGGTAAAACCCAATATTTTTTTGATAGGAATCTCCATATATTCTCATTGCTTCGGCTTCTGCTTTCCCCTTAATTATTGAAGCCTTACTTTTTGCTTTAGCAATAATAGTTCTTGATTCTTTATCTGCCTCAGCTTTTATCCTTAAAGCTTGTTCTTCACCTTCAGCAATATACTTTTTAGCAATCCTGTCACGTTCAGCTCTCATTCTTTTATAAACTGCAAGTGTATTTTCATATGGAAGCATAACTCGTTTTATAAAGACCTGGCTTACATAAATTCCTAAATCCTTTCCATCTTTCCGTATAAGTTTTGTTAATTCTGCATTCATATCCCTGAATTTGATCTTAGTTGGGTCCACATTTATAATATCAGATAGTTCTTTTACTCCAAGCAACAAACCAGTATGAGAAGCCAATAGATCGGTTATTCTCATTTCAAGCCCATTTTTATTTCTTACAGTTTTTATAAAAAGAACAGGATCTGATATCCTATAACATACAGCGCTTTCTAAAATAAGGTTTTTTTTATCAGCTGTTAAAAATTCTGAGGGACTGGGCTGAAGCATAATTAAACGAGCATCTATTTTTTCAACACTATTGAACGGATAAGGAAATTTAAGATAAATTCCTGGATTGGTTATGACTTTTACTGGTTTACCAAAGCTCATTAAAATAGACATACTCCCCTGATAAACCACATTAGTACAAAATATATAAAACAATATTACAACTAAAATAAAAACCATTAAATAAATATATTTTTTTTTCATCGTGTTTACTCTCCCAAACTATTTTCATATTTTTCGGATTTAATATCTTTTATCTTATCTTTTATTTCCGACGAATAAATCCTACGCTTTGTTTTTATTGGTAAAATATAAATAAATTTATCTTTAAATGATTCCTCCACTGTTTCCCACCAGAGCCTTATCTTATTGACACTTTTATATTTACCAAAATTTCTACTTTTTAAAAGGAAACTCTTTGTCTCTCCATTTGCAATATCAACTTTTTCTGCAGCAAAAGCATATGATTGTAAAATATCAGTTTCTGCATTTCCACGTGAGCGAGGGAGCAAATCATTTGCATATGCATTTGCTTTATGAATAATTTCATCCTTTTGCTCCCTTGCAGATGCTACTGCACGGTATTCAGGCACAACCTCAATTGGAGGGTGAGCTTCTCTCATAAAAACATTAAGAATCTCTACTCCAACAGGGATTCCTTTTACTTCTTCTTTCATATTCCTTATCAATTCCCTCTGGATTTTACCCCGATCTAAAGTCAGAAGTGCATCTAAATTATAATGTGCTAGCACAGTATGTATTTCATAGCAAAATAGGCTTCTTATAATTTCATGGCTATTTTCACAATTTAATGCATACTTTATTGGATCTATAATTCTGTAGTAACATATGAAATTTGTATCAACCAAATTTTCATCTCCAGTTAAAGCAATAGCTTCCTCAGGCGCTTTTGAAAATCTACCCTCAGTGTGTGTGAATTCCCATAAATATGCTTCAGGTTCAGCTCCTTCATAATTCCAGTTAGTTCTAAAACCACTCTCTACTCTGGCAATGACTTGAGTGTCAACTTTAATTACATTGCCAAAGGGTTTTGGTAAATGAAAATGAAGACCAGGAGGGTTCATATCAACAACTTCACCAAATAAAAGCTTTAATCCTGTTTGAAAAGGTAAAACATTATAAAAACCGGTTCCTATATAAAGTAGAATAACAAGAAATATGTTTGAAAAAATAAGTTTTTTTTTGTTTTTTAAAATCCAATCATCTGGAAAGAATATTTTTTGTGTTATTGTAGATCCAATTTTTTTAAATACTCGAACAAATCTTTCCCATATTTCTTTTATACTTTTCTGAGCTTCTTTTGAGAATTTCTTTTTTGAATAAGAACTTAAGAGTTCAGGGAGATTAAAAAATGAGACAGCTTTAATCAATATATTAATACCAATACGTAGGATAAAGATACCCACTATAAAAGTCATAACCCTCTCTACATGAATTGAAAAATATCCCAAAAAGAGTGTTAACCATACTCCAAAAGAGGTGAAAAAATCTGAATATGTATGCATTCCCTCTGCTATAAAAGCAATAGAATTGTGCTTTTCACCAACCTTTTTTTTAAAATGGGACATGGATATAGCAATAGCACAAGCTATACTTATACCAAAAAATGCAATAACCAGAGGAATACCAGAGGTTAAACTATACCTGGCACCCTCTTTTTCAAAAACACCAAAAATTACTTTGAAACTCCCAAAAATCAATATAAAAGATATCAATAATGCGACAATCCCTTCAGCATGTTTTGCCCATTTATTTTTTTTAAAACTATGATTTACTATTATTGAAGTTAAAACTGTAAGGGTTATTGCTAAATCGCCTCCTGAATGTAAAGCATCAGCAGCTAACAGAGCACTTCCAGTTGTTTTTGACAAAAAATACTTAAGTAATACAAGAAATATATCCGCACCTATTGCTAAAAAAGATGCATTTACCAGAGCTTTGAAACGAACTGAACTTGGTTCAGATTGATTTGATATTTCGTCCATAAGTTTTTACTCCTCACTCTCAATAGATATAGCAAAACACACAAAAAGTCAATAAGGAGGATCATCCATTAGTCTTTTCATTTGACAAATCAGTTAAAAAAAATTAATATTTTTTATGTCATTTATTTCTATTTTGTATATAATATATAAATTACAAGGAGATGTAAGGATGAAAAAAAGCTATATATTTATTATAATACTTTTTATGTTTTTATTCTCAGTCAATTCTTATGCAAAAGACAAACTCGGGTTGTTGATAATTGCACATGGAGCACCTCACAAAGAATGGAATGAGCCAGTTCTTAATCTTGAAAAAGATGTAAAAGAGCTAATTTCACAAAAAAAGGAAAACCCCTTTCTAGAAATCAAAGTGGCTTTAATGGAATTTAATGAACCCTCTATTTATACAGCAGTTAAAATTTTTGAAAAAAAGGGTATTGAAAGTATCTATGCTCTTCCAATTTTTATAGCACCTTCTGGACATTCTGTGTGCGATATTCCAACCATTTTAGGTTTATATAAAGATAAAAAAATTTTGAATCAACTTAAAGAAGAGAAGATTAAAATCGTTGATGCAAATATAAAAATCTTTTTAGGTCCAACCCTTAATTATGGAAATTTATTAAAAGAGATAATGTTAGATAGAGTTAAAGAACTCTCTGCAAACATAAATAATGAAAGCCTGGTTATACTTGCACACGGCGATAAAAATTATGAGAAAATATGGTCAGATCTATGTAGAGAAATAGGCTCTTATATATGTGGAAAAACTGGCATAAAATATTTTAACTATGCTTTTGTTGAAGTTGGGCAATCTTTTTTAGTTGATGGAGTGCCTGTAATTTTAAAGGCTAATGAAAAGTATGAGAAAACAATTGTACAGGGTCTGTACCTTTCAATGGGTGTTAAAAGTATGTCAAAAAAATATCATGAAATATTTAAAGACAAAAACATAATTTTCTCGAATAAAGGCCTGTTACCTGATAAAAGGGTTTCTAAATGGATAGTTAAAAGAGCATTGGAGTGCGTAAAGAAAGAGGAATCTTGACAATTCTTGAAGTAATTTAGATAATACCTATTGATTCAAAAAATCAAACATAAAGGATGAGAAAATGAAAAGCATTGAGATTCAAAAAATTAAAGAAGCTGCAGATTATATTCGTTACTTAACATTGGAAACTATTGAAAAAGCCCAATCTGGTCACCCCGGCCTTCCTCTTGGTTGCTCAGGTCTTGGAGCCATTTTATACAGATATATTCTAAACCATTATCCAGAAAATCCTGAATGGATAAACAGGGATAGATTTGTACTATCAGCTGGACATGGCTCAATGTTGCTTTACTCTCTTCTTTATTTATCAGGTTACAACATAAGCCTTGAAGATATAGAGAAATTCAGGCAACTTGGAAGTAAAACTCCTGGACACCCTGAATATAATATAAAAAATGGAATTGAAACCACAACAGGTCCTTTAGCACAGGGCTTTTCAAATTCAGTTGGAATGGCTATCGAAGGTAAAATGCTGGCTGAAAAATTCAATAAAAAAGGATATCCTCTTTTTGATTATACAATTTATACACTTTTGGGAGACGGCTGCAATATGGAAGGCCTCAGTTATGAATCAGCCTCTTTAGCCGGACACCTTGGGCTTGACAATTTAATTGCAATCTATGATTCAAACAGTATCTCCATTGATGGTAGTACAAATATTACATTTACAGAAAATGTTGCTAAAAGATATGAAGCTTTAGGCTGGGAAGTTGGGTTTTGTGATTCAACCGGCAGTGTAGAGTCATTTTTTGAGAAGATAGATAATTTGAAAAAAATAGAGGGTAAGCCAAAAATTTTAATAACAAAAACAATTATCGGCAATGGCCTTAATAAAAAGAAGAACACAAATAAAATTCACGGCTCTGCTGCAGGAATTGATGAGATTGTCTATTTTATTCAAAACTCAGAAATAAAAAACATATTTGAAAGAAAATATGGGAAAGAATCAATCCAAAATAGAGAAAAACTAAAAGAAATAACTCAAGCAAGAGTTGAAAATAAGGAGAGCTTATTACAAAATAAAAAAGTTGTGCTCTTTATGAAACAATGTATTGAAGATAATAAACCTATTTACAATAAATGGAGAGAATTAAACTTAAAATACAAAAAAGCCTTTCCAAAGGAATATATAAAATTAAAGCAATTTTTGAACCCTTCAATAAATGACTCAATGAAAGAGAAATTTCTAAATTACACGGAGGATAAACCAGATTCAACACGAAATATTGCTGGTAGGGTTCTTAACTTATGTGCTGAACAAATTCCTCAGATCATAGGAGGTTCGGCTGACCTTGCATCCTCTACAAAAGCCAATTTAATATTTTCAAAATATATTGAAAAAAAAGATTTTTCAGGAAGAAACATTGCGTACGGTATAAGAGAACATGCCATGTGTTCTATAAACAATGGACTTGCTCTAAATCATACTATGATACCTTTCTCATCTACATTTCTTACATTCCTTGACTATATGAAGCCTGGTGTAAGGCTTGCTGCATTGATGAAGCTAAATCATATTTTTATATTTTCTCATGATTCATTTTATATTGGGGAAGACGGGCCAACACACCAGCCAATCGAACATGTTAACTCTCTTAGGTTAATCCCGGACATATATACTTTTAGACCAGCAAATGATATTGAAACCGCCTTTTCTTTTCTTTACTTTCTTGAAAACCTGAATGGACCTATAGCTATTATAACTACAAGACAATCTGTAATGAAAGAAGCATATAATGGTTCCTTTGAAAGATCAGAGCTATATAAAAATTTCAAAAAGGGAGCTTATATTTTTTATGAAACAAGAGGACTAAAAAACCCAGATATAATAATTGGAGCTTCAGGTTCTGAGTTAGGTGTCTCATATAAAACTGCAAAACTTATTGAAGAAAAGGACAATTTAATGGTTAGGGTTATAAGTATTCCATGTTTGGAACTATTTAGCAAATCAGATAAAACTTACAAAGATTTTCTATTATCCAATAAAGAAACGACTTTTGTTTTTATTGAAGCAGGTTCACACAGAGGAGTTGATCTATTTTACGACAGAAATATGATCCTTATTGATATTCAACATTTTGGTGAATCAGCTTCAGGTAAAGAATTACAAAAAGAATATGGAATGTTATGCAAAGACATTTATGATAAAATAAGAAAGATCATTCATTAATACTTTATCTTGGGGAATATATAAATAAAAAACATATTCATCTATTTACAATTATAAATATTTACCTTATAATACACTGTTTTCATTCAATTTAAATGAATTCTGTAGGAATAAAATGGGAAAAAGATTAACTTCATATAAAGATGGAGATAAAATTAAAATTATAAGAATTGATGCTGGACATGGAGCTTTAGTTAATTTAATAAACTTAGGATTAAATATTGGAAATATTGTTGAAATCGGAAGAAAATCAAACATGAAAGGACCTGTTATTGTGAGCTATCAGGGTACAGAAGTTGCAATTGGATATGGTTTAGCTACAAAAATTATAGCTGAAATTGCATAACAATGGAGTTTATTCTCGTAGGTCAACCCAACTGCGGGAAAAGCACGATATTTAATGAAGTTGCTGGATATAAATCAGTTGCTTCGAATTTCCCAGGCATAACTGTTAAATATACAAAAAGCCATATTGAGCTTGAAAATCAAAAGATCAGTGTTATAGATATCCCGGGCACATATTCACTTCAAACATCTGATGAAGCTGAGCTAGCAGCAACAAAATACATTTTAAATGCTCCAGAAGATGCAGTAATTATAAATATTCTTGATGCATCTGTTCTTTCAAGAAGCCTTGAACTAACCTTACAATTAATGGAGCTTCAAAAACCAATGGTTGTTGCTTTAAATATGATAGATGAAGCAGATAGAAAAGGAATAAAAATTAACTCTGAGAAATTGTCTAAAATTATTGGTGCTCCTGTTATAAAAACAAATGGAAGAAAGGGTAAAGGAATTTATCAGCTTTTCAATCAGGCTTATTTTGTAGGCAAAGAAAAGATAAAACCATCAATTATAAAAGGTCCAGCTAATGTTGAAAACTTTTTTAAATCCGTCTTAAAAATAATGAAAGAAAAAAGGATTCCTGAACGCTGGAATTATCGTTTTATGACATTAAAATTACTTGAAAAGGATGATTCTATTGTTATATTTTTAGATGATTATTTTAAAAAGAAGGATTGGGAATTTATAAATAAAAGTGTTAAAGAGATTGAAAAGATACCACAGAGAAATTCTGAATTTATAATATCGTCAATCAGGCATAATATGGCTTTCCACATCTTTGAAAATGTTGCAAAGGTTGAACGGAGTATAAAAAAGGATGTAAGAGACAAGCTTGACAATTTATTCATGCATCCATTCTTAGGTTATGTTTTCCTGATTTCCATCTTATATCTGACTTTCTGGATGATATTCACAATTGGAGGGATTTGTGAACCATTATTTCTAAACAACTTTGAAAAATTATCAAAATTATTATCTATAAAATTTGCAGATACTCCATTTCTACTTTCTTTTTTGAGAGGATTTGTTCAGGGAATTGGGGGAGGGATTGGAATAGTTATTCCATTCCTTTTACCATTCTTTATAATGCTATCATTGCTTGAAGATACAGGTTATCTAGCAAGAGTTGCTTACCTTATTGATAATTTAATGCATAAAATTGGGTTACACGGCATGTCTGTTGTTCCAATTATTCTTGGATATGGATGCACGGTTCCTGGAATTTTGGCCACACGAATATTAAAATCTCCAAGAGATAAATTTATTACAGCCGCATTAACAACAATGGTTCCATGTTCAGCAAGAATGACAATAATATTTGGCCTTGTGGGATTTTTTATATCTATAAAAGCTGCAATTTTAATATATATTATCAATATAATTATTCTTGGCCTGACTGGTAAATTAATGTCTAAAGCTATGCCTCAAGTAAGTCCTGGTTTAATTTTAGAAATACCAAAATATCATCTCCCGGGTATTAAAGCACTATTTAATAAAACCTGGTTCAGATTAAAGGAGTTTGTTTATATTGCATGGCCTCTTTTGATTATAGGAAGTATCATACTGGAATTGATTGAACACTTAAACTTAACAAACTCTATCAACTCATTTTTATCTCCCTTCACTTCAGGTATTCTAGGTCTACCTGCGGTTGTGGGTGTTACTTTAATATTTGGAATAATGCGAAAAGAATTAGCTCTTATTCTATTGTTTTCAGCTTTAAAAACAAAGGAAGTATTAACTGTTATGACTCCAGCTCAAATTTACAGTTTTACAATATTTGTCACATTTTATATCCCATGTATAGCTACAATTGCTGCATTAGCAAGAGAGCTAAATTGGAAAAAAGCTGGGCTAATAGCTGGGTTAACATTTTTTATTGCTGTTATTCTAGCAGTTTTAGTTCGTTTTATTTTTCCTATATTTACTTAAGCCTTATAATAAATTCAAAAATCAATTTTTATTTGATCCCAGGGATAAACCCCCTTTTTATCAATAACATAAAGAATTGTTTGAGGAGAAGAAACCTTATTAGAACTTATCTTAATAGCAGATTCCAATCTTTCCTTTATTTCTTCTATATTTTGTTTATTATTTGTATGTATATAAACAAGGATTTCGTCCTTTGTTACACTATCTCCCTTCTTCTTATTGAAAATAAACCCTGTACCATGTTCAATTGAATCCTCTTTTTTTATTCTTCCAGCTCCAACATAAACAGCAGCCATACCTATTTTAAATGCATCAATCTCAGAGATGTACCCATCTTTTCTGGATCTTAATTCTATTTTATATTTACTTTTAGGTAGAAGATCGTAATTATCACATATTCTATCATCTCCTCCCTGTGCTTTTATAAAATTTTTAAATGTTTCAAGAGCCTCACCTGAGTTTAATCTCTGCTTTAATCTATCAATAGCTTTAGAGTAATCTTTTTCAATGTCTGCAGCAATTATCATAGATGCACCAAGAGCATATGTTATATCCATAACATCGCCAGATCCATTGCCTTTCAAAGACTCAATTGATTCGATTATTTCAAGTGCATTACCAACTGACTTTCCCAGAGGTTGGTTCATATTTGTAATAACTCCAATTGTTTTTCTATTGGCTTTCTCTCCAATTTTTACCATTGTTTTGCATAAAAGAATGGAATCCTTTTCGTTTTGAATAAAAGCACCTTTTCCTGTTTTAACATCCAGAACTATCCCATCAGTACCTAAAGCTAACTTTTTACTCATAATACTGCTTGTTATTAATGGAATAGAACCAACTGTTGCTGTCGAATCTCTCAGAGCATATAGTTTTCTGTCTGCAGGAACTATATTCTCAGTCTGGCCTGAGACAACCATACCAACATCATCTAACACATGCTTAAACCTATTAATGCTTAAAAACACATTCATTCCTGGAATAGACTCCAATTTATCAAGTGTTCCTCCTGTATGACCCAAAGCCCTTCCAGAAAGCATTGGAACTTTTACTCCACATGATGCTACAAGCGGACAAACAATAAAGCTTATCTTGTCACCAACACCACCAGTGCTGTGTTTATCTATTTTTTCCCCCTTTATTCCATCAAAAGAGATATAGTCTCCTGAACTCATCATAATTTCAGTCAAATCAGATGATTCCCTATCATTTAATCCCTGGATATAGATTGCCATAAGAATAGCAGACATCTGATAGTCAGGAATTTCATCCCTCACATAACCATTTATAATAAATTCAATCTCCGCTTTGCTTATCTCTTTTCCATCCCTTTTTTTTGAGATGATTTCATATATACTAAAGCTCATAATTTACAAAAAATTATTCAGCGCAAATAATTTTTAAACTTGAACTCGCACCAATTCTTGTTGCTCCACCCTCTATCATAGATTTAGCTGTATCAAAATTTCTTATACCTCCAGCTGCTTTTACTTCCGCTCTATTTCCAACAACCTCTTTCATTATCTTTACTGCCTCAACTGTTGCGCCTCCTTTTCCAAAGCCAGTAGATGTTTTAACAAAATCTGCTCCTGCTTTAATAGCAATTGAACAGGCTTTCTTTATCTCCGCATCAGTAAGATAACAAATCTCTAAAATTATCTTTAGAATAATATGCTCCGGAATTGAGTCAGCTACATAGCTTATATCTTTCTCGACTTCATCATATTTTCTTGATTTCAAATAGGAAATATTCATCACCATATCCAATTCATCTGCCCCATCTGCAACAGCCTTAATTGCCTCAGCTGCTTTAATCTCTCTTGTACCAGAACCAAGAGGAAAATCTATTACTGAACAGACCTTAACATCACTACCTTTTAAAATATTAAAAGCATAAGATACAAAACACGGGTTTATACACACTGAAACAAATTTATATTTCAAAGCTTCATTACAAAGTTTTTCGATTTCCAATTCAGTAGCATCTGGTTTTAGTATTGTATGATCAATGTATTTTGATAATTCTTTTGGGCTATTTATTATCACATATCACCTCTTTATAAAAAATCTATAGAAAATTTTAATGGAATAAGCTCCTCAACTGTCATTTTTTTAAACTTTTCATGTTTATTGCACATATAAACCATTGTGTTATTTGTTGAGAATTCAGAAATAACCTGCCGGCAAGCTCCACAGGGTGGAAGAAATTTCTCAGTATCACCAATTATAAGAATTGCTGAAATCTCCCTTTCTCCATCATTAACCATTTTAAAAATAGCAGCTCTTTCAGCACAAATAGTCAGACCATAGGATGAATTTTCAACATTACTTCCAGAATAAATTTTACCATTTTTTCCAATAACTGCTGCACCAACATTAAAATTAGAATAAGGGGCATATGAATTCTCTTTTGCTTGTTTTGCCTTTTGCAATAATCTTTTTATTTCATAATCCATTTTAAAACCTTAGATTCCTCTATTAAATTCTAATTTATAAAAAAGAATATGTCAACATAATTAAATTTTGACTTTTTTAAATGGCTGTGTTAATTTAATTTTTTGAACATTATGTCAAACAAAAAACGAGTAATCCTAATTATTCTTGATAGTGTTGGCGCGGGAGAAATGCCTGATTCTGAAGAATTTGGGGATAAGGGAGCAAATACTATTGGTCACATAGCTGAATCTGCAGGCGGTTTAAATCTTCCTAATCTCCAAAAAATGGGACTCGGAAATATCTTATACATAAAAGGAGTACCCCCGAATCCCAACCCATTAGCATCATATGGCAAAATGATGGAAGCTTCAAAAAATAAAGACACAATAACAGGTCACTGGGAAATAATGGGTTTGATTACAAAACAACACTTCCCTGTTTTTCCTGATGGCTTCCCTGAAAGTATCATTGAGGATTTTTTTAAGGCTACAGGAGTACATGAAATTTTAGGGAATAAAGCAGCTTCAGGAACTGTTATTATTCAAGAACTTGGTGAAGAACATATAAAAACAGGTTTTCCTATTATTTATACATCTGGTGATAGTGTCTTTCAAATTGCAGCTCATGAAAGCATTATACCTGTTGATAAACTCTATAAAATGTGTGAGGCAACAAGAAAAGTGTGTGATAAATACAACATCGCAAGGGTAATTGCTCGACCATTTATAGGTAAGAATGGGAATTTTAAAAGAACTTTTAGAAGAAAAGATTTCCCGATGAGACCTCCTTATGAAACAGTTCTTGATATATTAAAAGCAAAAGGGCTTCCAGTAATTGGAATTGGGAAAATTGGAGATATATTTGCAGAACAAGGTATGACAAAAATAATACATACAAAAAACAACATAGAAGGCATGAAAACCTTAATAAATGAATTATCAATTACTGAAAATGGATTAATATTCATTAATCTTGTTGATTTTGATATGTTGTATGGTCACAGAAGAGATGTAAAAGGATATGCTAATGCTTTAGAGATTTTTGACAATGAATTCTCACTCCTATTACAACATCTTGAACATAATGATATATTAATAATTACTGCTGACCATGGTTGCGATCCCACGCATCATGGAACAGATCATACAAGAGAACATGTTCCTCTATTAGTTTATTCAAAATTAATGCATCCTGTAAACCTGGGAATACGAAGAAGTTTTTCTGATATAGGTGTTTCTATTCTTAAATTATTTGAAATAGAACATCAATTTCCAGGTAAAAAATTTTTTTGAGGTTAAAATGAAAGCTTATGATCAAATCAATGAAGCTATAAATTTTATAAATAAAAATAGTAATTTAAAACCTGATATTGGGATTGTATTAGGCTCAGGACTTGGGGAATTTGCAAACACTGTTTCTAAAAAACACACTTTAAATTATTCAGATATTCCTTACTTTAAAAAGGTTAGTATAAAAGGCCATGCTGGCAAATTAGTATTCGGAAAAATTCAGAATAAGATTATTGCGATTTTACAGGGAAGATATCATTTTTATGAAGGCTATGACATTAAAGATGTAGTATTTCCCATAAGGGTATTGTGTGG